>JASHXW010000482.1 GCA_030043395.1 Streptosporangiaceae bacterium | reverse complement strand
TCGACAGCGCCTTGATCGGCGTGGTGTAAAAGCACTTGCGGCCCTGCGCCAGAGCCAGGTGCACGGCGAACTCGCCGACCACGGTCTTGCCTGAGCCCGTGGGAGCCGCGAGCAGCACTCCGTGACCGCTGGCCAGCGCACGGCACGCAGCGAGCTGGTAGTCGTCGAAATCGAAGTCATACAGCGCCTGGAACGCGGTTAGCTCAGGCTCACCGGCCTCTTGCGCGCGCTTGAAGGCGGCGTACCGGTCAGCGGGGCTTGCCGGCGTGGTCATGACAGCAAGGCTACGGCTGCGAGTCAGACTCCATCGTGTCCGGCTCGATCGGCGACAGCTCGTCGTCGGCTAGGCCCGTGTACAGCGACCCCTGGGCGGCCAGCTTGCGGTCATAGCGCCAGATCATGAACTCGGCCACCTCGACCAGCACGACGCAGGGCGCGGCCAGCAGCAACATGGTGGTCGGGTCAGGGCTCGGCGTGGCGATGCCGGCGAACAGGAACACCAGGAAGATCATCATCCGGCGCCACTTCCTGAACCGCTCGTGCGTCAGGATCCTGGCCCTGTTGAGCAGGACCAGGACAAGCGGCATTTCCAGGGTGAGCCCGAAGCCGAGCTCCATCGCCTCGACATAACCGAGGTACGTGCCGACCGTGGGCAGGTTAAGCACCCCGGTAGGCGTCAGGTTGAGCAGGAACCCCAGGCCCCTGCCCATCGCGAAGTACGCAGAAACTGCTCCGGCCATGAAGAGCGGTACCGCAGCGGCGAGGAAGTAATAGGTCCAGCGCCGCTCCCTGGAGTACAGGCCGGGAGCGATGAAGGCCCAGATCTGGTAGAGCCAGATCGGCGACGACAGGACCAGGCCGACCATGAAGGCGACCTGGATCCGCAACGTGAAGGGGTCGAACACCCCGTTCACGACGAGCTGGTGCCCGATCTTCTGGCAGCCGGTGACGCCGTGGATCTTGGCGGTGCAGAACGGCCGCTCGATGATCCTCCATACCCTGTCGTAGATCGCCGGTATCAGCACGATGAGCATGACGACGATGATCGACAGGACGGCCTTGATCAGCCGTGAACGCAGCTCCCTGATGTGGTCGAGCAGCGGCATGCGGCCCTCGGGGTTGGCCGCCCGGCTGGATTTGATCATCCGCTGCCCGAGCAGGCGCGCGCCCGAGACCGACTCAGAGACCTTGGACATTCGTGCGGCGGCACCTTCCGCTCAGTCCGAGGTCAGCTTGGCTGGTTCTGGTGCTGAACGTCGCTGACCGGAGCCGTCGGCATGCTGCTGGTCGAGGTGATCTGGGCCGGAGGTACCGGCATAGACCCGGACTGGGCAGGCGAGCCGGGCTCGTCGTCGTGCAGGCCCGACATCTCGGTCTTCAGAATCCGCATCGACTTGCCCAGCGAGCGTGCCGCGTCAGGCATCTTCTTGGCGCCGAACAGCACCATCACCACGGCGGCGATGATCAGCAACTTCCATGGGCTGTCGAACAGGTCACTAATCATTTAGGCCTCTCAGGTGCGCTGCTTCGTGCCTATTCTAGCCGCGCCCGGCTGCGGGCGAGCTAGGCCAAGTGACATGACCTTCCCTAGCGTATCCGCCATCGAGCGTGCACGCACTAGTCGGCCCGCCCGGCGTGTGATGGCGTGTGCCGATTTCACGCGTACTGGGCCAGTGCGGCCGCAGCGTCCTGTTCGACTGCGCTGGCCAGCTCAGCTGGCGCGAGCACCCTGCCGTCCTCGCCAAGTTGCAGCGCCAGCCGCCTGACCCACCGGGTGTCCGGCGTCCGCAGCGTGACTCGCAGCCGCCCGTCGCCGAGGTCCTGCACCAGCTCACACGGGTAGTACTCCGACACCCAGCGCCCGGCCTCGGCCAGCTCAAGCTCCACCTCGACGTCGCCGGGCGATGGCCGGAACAGCGTTCCGGCGTCGACGTCGACGCCCTTGGCCTGGCTCGGGACGTCTGCGGGCAGGTCGAGGACGGTCAGCGCGAGCACGCGGTCGAGCCGGAACAGCCGGACCGCCTCTGCGCTGCGGCACCAGGCCTCGAGGTAGGAGCGGCCCTCCACCACGAGCACCCGCATCGGGTCGACGTCGCGCTCGGTGGCCTCGTCCCTGCCTGGCACGTAGTACGACAGGTGCAGCCGCCTGCCCTGCCGCAGCGCGTCGGAGACCCGCGCCTGGACGTCGGACGGGGCGCGGCCGTCCATGTGCACGGCGACCTGCGCGCTCACCGCGCCGGCTTCGCCGGCGGCCGCCTCGAGCTTGGCGATCGTCCGGCGAAGTGCCGAGCGATCCTGGGGGCCGGGCAGTTCGGCCAGCATCCTCAGCCCGACGAGCAAGGCACTGGCCTCGTCGGTCCCGAGGCGGAGCGGCCGGCCGATCGACTCGGCCTCGCTGACCATGATCTCGCCGCCCTCGTAGGACAGGTCGATCGGGCAGTACGGGTCGGGCGAGCGCAGCTCGACGCACCAGAGCAGGTTCAGGTCGTCGACCAGCTCAGTCTCGCTGATCCCGAACGCAGCCGCGGTGTCTGCCAGGCCGACGACCTCCCGGCTCACTACGTACGGCACCAGCGCGAGCAGCCGTTGCAGCCGGTCGGTCGCGGTTCCCGCCCGGCCTGCCTTGGCTGGCTGGCCCTTCTTTCCTGCCTGCGCTGCCTTGCGCGGTCCCTGGGTCATGCCAGGACGCCCTTGAGCCGCCTGATGACGGCCTCCCGGAGGTCGACTGGCTCGAGCACGACGACGTCCGCGCCGAACCGGGCGATGTAGTCGGCGTACCAGCCCGCGTCGGAGAACGGCGTGCGCACCAGGTCCCAGCCGGGCTCGCCCGGGCAGGGCTGGTCGGAGCTGGCGCGGCGGCGCAAGCCGAAGCCGGTGCCGGACCGGACTCGCAGCTCTGCGGTGCGCACCGCGGGCTCGGAGTTGTTATCCCAGGAACGGACAGTCGAGCGGACGTCGGTGCCCGCGGGGACGGTGACCGAGCCAGGCGGGCCGGTGAAGGTCACGGCGCCCTCGATGCGGCTCAGCCGGAAGACGCGCTCTTCGCCCCGGTCACGGTCGAAGCCGGCCACGTACCACAGTCCGTGGCGGTTCATCACGCCCCACGGCTCCAGGTTCCTGACCTGCGGCGCGGCGCGCCCGGCAGCCAGGTACCTGAACGAGACCGGGCGCCGGTCCCTGACGGCCTGCCACAGCGGCCCGAACGCGGCGTCGCCGGTGCGCAGCCTCGGCTCGATGCCCGGCTGGCTGGTTTCCTCCGCGTCGATCCCTGCCGCGCGCAGCTTCAGCAGGCCGCCGGCGGCTGCCCCAGCCAGCTCGGCGCGGCGCCAGACCCGGGCCGCCAGGCCGAGTACCGCGGCCTCGTCCGGCTCGAGGACGATCTCGGGCAGCTCGTAGGCCTGCCGCGAGATCCGGTATCCGGTCTCCTCGTCCAGCGCTCCGTTCGTACCTGTTTCCAGTGGTATGCCAAGTTCGCGCAACTCGTCCTTGTCGCGTTCGAACATCCGCTTGAACGCTTCGAACTGCTCCGGGTAACCAGGCACAGCGTCGCGGATCTGCTCGGCGGTCAGGTACCGGCGCGACGACAGCAGGCAGACGACCAGGCTGAGCAGCCGCTCAGTCTTCTGCCTCGACATTGACTTCTCCTTACCTGTCCGCCCGGCGCACGGTCAGTTACGTGCCTGCCCGAGCCGTAGCGAGCCGGCGCAGGCCGTACCGAATTGACGATAACGCGTTCGGGTCGGCCAGCGGCGGATTGTCACGGCTTCCCGCACGCGCGGCGATGGCGGCGCTAGCCTGCCACAGTGATCAGGTGGCGTCGTGGCGTCGTGCGGGCGGTCAGGCGCGAGTGGGCTGGCGCCGTCGAGCTCGACGTCGACGTGGCCGGCGCAGCGCTGCGGGCTCTTGCGTATCCCCGGCTCACCGGCCGCCCCGAGCCCGGCGACGAGGTGCTGCTCAACACCAGCGCGCTCGACCTGGGCCTGGGAACCGGCGGGTACGCGCTCGTCATCGCCGTTCCCGGCCGGCTTCCTGATGACACCGATGATCCCGGGCACCTGGTCAAGGCCAGGTACACGCCCCTGCAGGCGATCGTGGCCGGAGCAGACGAGCAGGGCTCGCCCTACCACGAGATCCTCCGGGACGCCGATGACCTGGGCGGCATGCCAGTGGTAGTAGCCGATTTGCACTCCGCGCTGCCCGCCGTGCTAGCCGCTTACCGTGCCGAGCGGCGCCTGGCGTCCGGAACAGGCAAGCAGCCGGGCGGAGCACCTGGGCCGCGGGTCGGCTACGTCATGCTGGACGGAGGTGCGCTGCCTGCCTGGTTCTCCCGCACGGCTGCCCAGCTGCGCGAGATCGGCTGGCTAGCCGGGACGATCACGGTCGGCCAGGCGTTCGGCGGTGACCTGGAGGCGGTCACCCTGCACAGCGGCCTGCTCGCGGCCAGGCACGCGCTCGGCGCCGAGTTCGTCGTGGTGTCCCAGGGACCTGGGAACCTCGGGACTGGCACCAGGTGGGGCTTCTCGGGGGTCGCCTGCGGGGAGGCGGTCAACGCCGTGGCCGTGCTGGGCGGCCGCCCGGTCGCCTGCTTGCGGATCAGCGGGGCCGACCCGCGGGAGCGGCATCGCGGGGTCTCGCATCACAGCCTGACCGCGTACGGGCGGGTCGCCCTGGCCAGGGCAGACGTCGTCGTGCCCGAGTTGCCCGGAGAGCTGGGAGCACTGGTGGCCAGCCAGGCCGAGCCGCTCGGCCAGCGGCACGAACTGGTCAGGATCAGCGTCGCTGGCCTGGCGGACGTGCTGGCCGCGTGCCCCGTGCCGCTGTCGACGATGGGCCGGGGCCTGGACGCCGACCCCGCGTACTTCCTCGCTGCCGCGGCCGCAGGCCGGCATGCCGCTGCCCTGGTGCCGGCCTGACCGGCTGCCAGGGCAGCGACGAGCTCAGCCTCGACTACGCGACGGCGAGGATGTCCACCACGAACACCAGGGTGTCAGTTCCCTTGATGCCAACCTGCGGGCTGCCCTTCTTGCCGTAGCCCTCCGCCGGCGGGACCACGAGCATCACCCGGCTGCCGACCTTCTGGCCGATCAAGCCGGTGTTCCAGGCCGGGATGAGCTGGCCGAGCGTGAAGACGTTCGGCGGCAGCGTCGGCTCGGTCGCGGACGGCCAGTTGGTGTTGAACGTCTTGCCGGTACGCCAGATCACGCCCTCGTACCGCACGACGATCGACTGATCCTTCTGGATCGTCGCGCCCGAGCCCCGGATCAGCGTGGTGACCACGAGCTTGCTCGGCGGCGAGTTCTTGGGGATCTCAACCGACGGCGCCGTGGTGGTACCTGGAGTTGTCGAGACCGTGGGCAGCTTGCCCCCGCCGTCGGTGACGTGCTGGCCGACGGCGCTCGCGTCCGGCGGGAACTCCTTGAGCAGGTCGATCACCCAGACCATCGTGTCCGAGCCGGTGACGCCGATCTCAGAATTGCCCTTCGAGCCGTAGGCGTACTTCGGCGGCAGGACCGCGAGCACGCGGGCGCCCACCCGCTGGCCGGCGAGCGCCTGCTGCAGGCCGGTCAGGCCCATCGTCACGGGCAGCACCTGGGGTGTCGACTTGTAGGTCGAGATCAGCTGCTTGCTGGTCTTGCCGTGCCACACGTAAATGTCGAAGTTGGCAAGGTAAGAGTCATCGGCGGTCAGCTTCGCCCCATGGCCTGCAATCAGGGTCCTGGTCACCAGGTTCTTGCTGGCGGGCTTCGCCGGGATGGAGACGGTCGGTGCGGTGCTGGCAGTCCCTGTCACCTTGACCGCTTTGTTGGTGTCGGCCGCCGGGCTCGGTGAAGACGAGCAACCGGCGAGCACCGCGGTCACGGCGACTGGTGCGAGCAGCGCGGCGAACAGGCGTCGCATGAGAGTCCTTTTGCGAAAAGTTCCGTGCTGTCAGGCAGTGCGGAAGGTTGTCAGAGCGGAAGATCGATCACAGATGTTCACTGCGAGCCTACCGGCCCCGCCGACTCCGGCTGCCGTCAGCGCTCTCCCGGTTAGCTGTGAGTTAGCTGCGGGTTGCCTGCAGCCGTCGTGAGATGCCGGCTGCTTATTCCCTAGTTGCGGCTAGCTGCGGCTGTGCGCCTTGGACACGCCGGGCCCGCTCGACTTCCTCGCGCTCGCGGACGGGGCAGGAGCCCGCGAGAGCCCTGGGCCAGTCGGCTTTGGCGAATGCGAGCGCAGCAGGAAAACCACGACCACGGCGACGATGACGATGAGAAGTCCGGCAAGCAGCAGGACGTTCCTGCGCCTCAGCCTGGCCCGGGGCCGCCTGGCTGGCTTGGGCGACCTGGGGGGGCTGCCCGGCCCCGGATCCGCTGGCGCTCCCGATCCCGGCGGCCAGTCGCCCGCGTCCGGCTCAACCCGCAGCGTCTTCTGGCTGCTGGCGGTCACGACGTCCGGGTCGACCAGAGTGTGGTCCCGCTCGATCAGCGTCTTGTCGTTGTCGGCCGCCGGCGTTGTTACCGGTGGCAGCCAGCCGTCCGCCGCGGGGACCGTCAGCCTCGCGGGCTCCGTGGTGCCGCTGGCGCGCGCCCGGCGCGGCGGCGCGGCGGACAGGTGCCCGGCTAGTCCGGTGTTGATCGCGAGCGCGGCGGTTGAGTCGTCGCCGCTCCCCTCCGCTGAGGCGCAGACCTCGGTCCACGCGTCGAGCTGGCCACCTAGCCAGCCAGCCCCGTGCTTGATCGCGAGCCTGACCAGGTCGGCGGCGAAGACGGCCTGCCAGTCTTCCTCAGCCTGCGCGTTGCCGTAGCCATCGGTCGCGGCGAAGATCGCGAACGCCGGGGTTGCCGTCAGGTCCGTTACCGCGACGCGGAACGCGCCGTGCGCGTCGGGCTGGCACAGGCTCGTCGTCTGCCTGCCGTCCAGCCTGCTGTCGCCGGGCACCGGGGCCACGTGCCGGCCATCGGGTCCGATCAGCACCATGTCGCCGTCCCCGATCTGGGCGAGCACGGCTACGTTGCCGAGCAGCACCGTGAGCAGGAGCGTCGATCCGTACGGGATCTCAGCGGGGTCTCCGGGGGAGACGGAGCTGGCCTGATCGGGGCCGATTGGGTCGGCTGCCAGGTCAGCGGCCACACTCGCTCGCCACCTGGCGATGATGTCGGCGACGAGTTGCCGGGTGGCCGCGTTCGTGATCGCCGAACGGTCAGGCAGTGACTGTGCCCAGCTGACAGCTGCCGATATGCCTTCGGCGACCGCCATCGCCGAGCCGCGGTCGCTGCGGAAGTGGCGCGAGTGCCCGTGGCCGTCGGCCACGGCGAGCGCGGCGAAGCTGCCAGGCTCCCCTGGCCCGAACCTCGCGGTCGCGACGGCGTCTTCGGTCCGGTTGCCGGCCCTAATGTGATACGCCCCTACCGCGCTGGCGGTGAACACCTGCCAGGGGCCGCTGCCATTCGTCTCGCCGTTGCCGACGCCGATCATCCCACCCCCAGGAGGGCCTGCCAGGTTCGGCGGGATCGCAGCGTCGAGCACATCGTCTGCCACGATCTTGAGTGGTGATCCAGTATGGCATGGCTTATCGCGCGATGTCGCTTACCGCGCTGACGTGAAAGTGTGATTGCCATGTCAACGTCTCGACCGAGGGCGGCGTTAGCAAGACATGAGGGCGCGCGAGCCGCAGGCATCCTTCGAGGAGTTCGTGCGCGCTCGCTCGAGCAGCCTGCTGCGAACCGCCTTCCTGCTGACCGGCCAGAACTGGGCAGAGGCCGAGGACCTGCTCCAGCTCGCGCTCGAGCGCGCGTACCGGCACTGGCCCAGGGTGTGCCAGACCGGCGAGCCGGAGCGCTACGTCCGCGGCATCCTCGTCAACGCGTCTGTCGATCGCTGGCGCCGGCTAGCTCGCCGGCCAGAGATCTCACTGCAGTCCGCCGCTGCTGATCCCGGCGTGCCCGATAGCGCAGCTGCGGTCGCCGACAGGGATTACCTGATCAGGGCGATCGCTTGCCTGCCACCACGTCAGCGAGCGGTGGTCGTTCTGCGATATTTCGATGGCTTGCCTGAAGCTGAGATCGCCGTCACGCTCGGCTGCAGCGTCGGATCGGTCAAGACGCATGCCGCGCGGGCCCTGACCAGGCTGCGTGAGCAGTCCGGGTCCGCCTCCACGGCCCCGGCTGCTCGCAGGGAGGGCTCTGGCGATGAATGACCTGGAACTGCGCCTGACTGCCGCGATGCACGAGGCCGTCGATGACCATCACGCCCCGGCCGACCTGGTCGACAAGGTGCTGCGCAGGAATCGGCGGCGGTCCGCGCTCACGGTCACCTTGGCCGTCGCGGCGAGTGCCGTGGCGCTCGCCCTGGTGGTCACGGTGCTCGTCCTGCACCGGCCTGCGACGGCGCCAGCTGGCGGCTCCACGAGGCACCCGCATACCAGCAAGCCCGTGCGAGCGAACCACGGCGGGAACGCGCAGCCCGCGGCGAGGCTGCGCGGGCTGCCGATGGGCGCCCACGCCGACGTGCTCCTGCTGCTCACCGGGCGCAGCACCGGCTGGTTCGCGGTAGCGAGGAGGTCGCTGCAGCCGATCGGCGGCCTGCCGGCAGACAACGGCGGCTATGCCTTCACCAGGCTCGCCGGCGGATGGTCGGCTCAGCCCGAGCGGCCGGCCCCGCAATGCAAGGACGACTGCGCCGGGCCGCCTGTTCCGGCTTATTTCGTCGCCAGCGGTGCAGCCAATGCCATGCCTATCGCCAGCGGGTATGCGGTCGCAGCGGGAGAAAAGCGCGGCGAGGCGTGGCTCGTCACCTACCGTCGCAGGTCGAGCGACATGAGCACAGCGGCGGCCACCGTGCAGGAGATCACGCTCAGCGGACAGCCAGTTGGCAGCCCCCGTACGCTGCCGGCCGGCTACCAGCCCGTGCGGGCGGCGGGCAACTACCTGGTGCTCGGACCGGTCAACCAGGGGCCGTCGGCAGTGCTCTTCAAGCTCTGGGATCCGCGCACGGGACGGGTCGTCCGCACCCTGCCGGACGTCATCGCCGCCAGCCCGGACCTGGTCGCCTACGGCAAGACCTGCGGCGGGTGCCTGGTGCGCGTGCTCGACCTCGCGTCGGATCGGCAGGTCAGCCTCCGGCTGCCGCCCATGACCTGGGGGTACGACGGCACCTTCAGCTCGGACAGCCGCTTCCTTGCGCTCCAGCTCAGCACGAGCCACGCGGCAGGCGGGGCTGCGTTCCGCACGGAAGTGGCAGTCATCGACACCACTACCGGCCAGCTCACCGTGCTGGACGGGACGGCTCAGAGCCCGGACGCCCGCCACCAGTGGACGTTCGGCTGGCAGGCCAGCACGCACCAGCTGGTGATAGCGCTGCAGCGCGGCGGTACCAGGTTCCAGGTGGCCTCCTGGCGGCCCGGGCAGGCCAGCCTGCGGATCGCCACGGTCAGCCTGCCACGCGGCACGTACCCGGTGCTCGGCGAGGGCGGCTGAGCCGCCTGCACGGTAGCGGGCGCTACATCCCGGCGATCAGCTTCTCGACCCGCTCGTCCACCGACCGGAACGGGTCCTTGCACAGCACGGTCCGCTGCGCCTGGTCGTTCAGCTTCAGGTGCACCCAGTCGACGGTGTAGTCGCGGCGCCGCTCCTGCGCGCGCCTGATGAAGTCGCCGCGCAGCCGTGCCCTGGTGGTCTGCGGTGGGACCGACTTGGCCTCGAAGATCGCCACGTCCCGGCAGACGCGCTCCACCGCGTCGTTGCGCTGCAGCAGGTAGTACAGGCCCCGGCCGCGGTGCACGTCGTGATAGGCCAGGTCGAGTTGCGCGACCCTGGGCGAGGCAAGCGGCAGGTCGTGCTTGGCCTTGTACCGCTCGATGAGCTGGAACTTGGTGACCCAGTCGATGTCGCGCGCGATCAGGTCCAGGTCACCGGACTCCACGGCCCGCAGCGCGCGATCCCACAACTCGAGCACCCGCTCAGTGACCGCGTCAGCGCCTCGTCCGTCGATGAACGCGCGGGCCTTGGCCAGGTACTCCTGCTGTATCTCCAGCGCGCTCATCTCCCGCCCGCTGGCCAGCCGGATCTTGCGCCTGCCGGTCATGTCGTGGCTGACGTCCCTGATCGCCCGGATCGGGTTCTCCAGCGTCAGGTCGCGCATGAC
>JASHXW010000481.1 GCA_030043395.1 Streptosporangiaceae bacterium | reverse complement strand
TCGTGCCGCCGCACGGCTTCCTGCGCCGGGTCCGCGAGTTGTGCACGCAGTGGGGCGCGCTGATGATCGCCGACGAGATCCAGTCCGGCCTGGGCCGGACAGGGACGACGTTCGCGTGCGAGCACTCCGACGTGGTGCCCGACATGTACGTGCTCGGCAAGGCGCTCGGCGGCGGGATCGTGCCGATCTCCGCGGTCGTCTCCTCCTCCGAGGTCCTCGGCGTGTTCAAGCCCGGCCAGCATGGTTCGACGTTCGGCGGCAACCCGCTGGCCTGCGCTATCGCCCGCGAGGTCATCGCGATGCTGCACACCGGGGAGTACCAGGAGCGCTCGGCCAAGCTCGGCACTCACATGCACGACCGGCTCAGCGCGCTGCCGGCTAGCTCAGTGAAGGAAGTACGCGGCCTGGGGCTGTGGGCCGGCGTGGAGTTCACCGAGCTCAATGGCCGTGAAGTAACCGAGCGCCTGATGGACGCCGGCGTGCTCGCCAACGACACCCACGGCAGCACGATCCGGCTGGCACCACCGCTCGTGATCAGCCAGGACGAGCTGGACTGGGCGATCGACCAGCTTGAGGCGATAGTCCGCTAGGCCGTGCATCAACACGGCGTGGCGGGATACTTGATGTTGCTACCGGTGGTAGCATAGTTCGTATGAGCGAGTCCCCACGCGAGCCCAGCGAACTCGAGACGGCCGCTCTCGAGGCGGCACTGCGGCAGGCTCTCGGGTCTCTCCCGCGCGATCAGGTGGTCAAGTGCATCGTCTCCGTACTGCCTGCCGACGTGTTCATCGACGCCAGTGCTCGCATCCATGGCGGCAAGGTGAGGAAGGTGAGCGTGTCCATGCCAGAAGAACTGGCCGAAGCAGTGCGCGCACGCACCGGCGCTGGTGGCTTCAGCCGCTACGTGACCGAGGCAGTGGAGCGCGAGTTCAGGCACGACCTTCTCGGAGAGCTGATCGAGGAGCTAGAGGCCGAATATGGCCCCGTCCCCCAGGAACTTCTCGATGAAGCGAGCCGCGAATGGCCAGACTACGAGGCGGAGTAGGCGGAACGCTGGTCCTCGACGCCGAAGGACTGGTCAAGCTATCGAACGGCGATCCGCGCGCCCTATCTCGCGCGAAAAAGGCGCACGACCGCAATGCGGTAGTAGTCACCGCTGCAACCACGCTGACGGAGGTCATGCGAGGCGGACGCCGCGATGCACCCATCCACCAGGTCCTGCGCAAGGTGGAGGTCATAGGAGTTACCCCTGAGCAGGGCCGCGCAGCAGGGGAGCTGCTCGGCAGGACGGGGCTGTCGGGGCATCGCTGCGCCTTGGATGCAGTCCTCGCGACGATCGCACTTGCCCAGCCTCGACCCGTCGTCCTCCTGACGAGCGACACAGGGGATATGACCCGCCTGACCGAGGAACTGGGTCGGCCGCTCCGGGAGCGGATAGCCATCGTCCGTATCTGATGGAGCGCCGATGGCAAGGGCGTCATATCGTTCCACTCGTGACCGTTCTCGCCAGCGCCCTGGACACCGGCGGCGCCGCGTACGAGGCCAGGCGCGCGGCGATGCTGGCCAAGCTGGACGAGCTCGACGCCGAACATGCCAAGGCGCTGGGCGGTGGCGGCCCCAGGTACGTCCAGCGGCACAGGGACCGCGGCAAGCTCACCGTCCGGGAGCGGATCGAGCTGCTGGTCGACCCGGACTCGCCGCTACTCGAGCTGTCCGCGCTGGCCGGGTATGGCACCGGCTTCCCGGTCGGCGGCAGCAACGTCACCGCGGTCGGCGTGATCAGCGGCACCGAGTGCCTGATCAGCGCCAGCGACCCGACGGTCCGCGGCGGCTCGACCAACCCCTGGTCGCTGCGCAAGTCGCTGCGGGCGATGCGGATCGCGATCGAGAACAGGCTGCCCCTGGTGAACCTCGTCGAGTCAGGCGGGGCCGACCTGCCGACCCAGAAGGAGATCTTCATCCCTGGTGGCCAGGTCTTCCGCGACCTGACCCAGATGTCGGCAGCCGGGATCCCGACGATCGCGCTGGTCTTCGGCAACTCCACCGCAGGCGGCGCCTACGTGCCGGGGATGAGCGACTACGTGGTGATGATCGACGGCAGGTCCAAGGTGTTCCTGGCCGGGCCACCGCTGGTGAAGATGGCGACCGGGGAAGAGTCCGACGACGAGTCGCTGGGCGGCGGGAGCATGCACGCGCGCGAGTCCGGCCTGGCCGACTACCTCGCCACCGACGAGCACGACGCGCTGCGGATCGGCCGGTCGATCGTCGCCCGGCTGAACTGGCGCAAGCTCGGCAGCGGGCCGACGCTCTCCGCCGCGCCCCCGGCCTACGACGCTGATGAGCTGCTCGGCATCGTGCCTGAGGACCTGAAGGTGCCGTTCGACCCCCGCGAGGTGATCGCCAGGATCGTCGACGGATCGGACTTCGACGAGTTCAAGCCCCTGTACGGCGCGAGCCTGGTGACCGGCTGGGCCGCGCTGCACGGCTACCCGATCGGGATCCTGGCCAACGCGCGCGGGATCCTGTTCAGCGCCGAGTCGCAGAAAGCCGCCCAGTTCATCCAGCTCGCCAACCAGGTCGGGGTGCCGCTGCTGTTCTTGCAGAACACGACCGGCTACATGGTCGGCGCCAGCTACGAGCAGGCCGGAATCATCAAGCACGGCGCGGTGATGATCAACGCGGTCGCCAACAGCAAGGTGCCGCACCTGACGGTCGTGCTCGGAGCGTCCTACGGCGCGGGCAACTACGGCATGTGCGGGCGGGCTTACGACCCCAGGTTCCTGTTCAGCTGGCCGAGCGCCAAGTCGGCGGTGATGGGCCCGGCGCAACTCGCCGGGGTGCTCTCGATCGTCAGCCGGCAATCCGCGGCGGCCCGGGGTGAGCCATTCGACGAGGAAGCGGACGTGGCGATGCGCGCCGCGGTGGAGGAGCAGATCGAGTCCGAGTCGCACCCGTTCGTGCTGTCCGGGCGACTGTACGACGACGGCGTCATCGACCCGCGAGACACCAGGTCCGTGCTCGGCATGTGCCTGTCGGCGATCGACGGGAATCCGGGCCAGCCACCGGGCGCGCCGGGCCCGGGGACGGCAGTCCGCACGGAGAGTCGTTATGGCGTATTCAGGATGTGAGGGCAGGTGATCACCAGCCTTCTGGTAGCCAATCGCGGCGAGATCGCGCGGAGGGTTTTCCGTACTTGCCGCGCGGCGGGGATCGGCACGGTCGCGGTCTTCTCCGACCCCGACGCGAACGCGCCGCACGTGGCCGAGGCCGACCGGGCCGTGCGACTGCCCGGCTCGAGCGCAGCGCAGACGTACCTGAACGGCGAGTCGCTCGTTGCCGCCGCGCTCGCCGCCGGGGCGGACGCCGTGCACCCCGGCTACGGATTCCTCTCCGAGGATCCTGGGTTCGCCCGCCAGGTCCTGGACGCGGGCCTGTGCTGGGTCGGTCCGCCGCCGCAGGCCATGCACGCCATGGCCTTGAAGATCGAAGCGCGTAAACGGGCCGCCTCGGCCGGCGTACCTGTCCTGCCCGAGCTTGACCCGGAGTCGGTCGACAATTTCCCCGTTCTGGTGAAGGCATCTGCCGGCGGCGGCGGCCGGGGAATGCGGGCCGTCTTCGACGCCGCCGAGCTTGCCGCCGCGATCGAGTCGGCGCGGCGCGAGGCGGAGGCGGCGTTCGGGGACGGGACCGTGTTCTGCGAGCCGCTGCTGACCGGCGCGCGGCACATCGAGGTGCAGGTGCTCGCCGACGACTTCGGCACGGTGTGGGCGCTCACCGAACGCGACTGCTCCGTTCAGCGCCGGTACGCCAAGGTCATCGAGGAGACGCCATCTCCTGCCGTCGGCGCGGACCTGCGCGAGCGGCTGCTGGCGGCGGCAACGGCGCTTGCGCGCGACGTCGGATACCGCGGCGCCGGGACGGTCGAGTTCCTGGCAGGCGGCTCTGGACGACAGCAGGA
>JASHXW010000480.1 GCA_030043395.1 Streptosporangiaceae bacterium | reverse complement strand
TGGGTGAACAGGAGCAGGTAGTCACCATGCTCAGGCCACATGTTCGTGTAGGTGAACGGCAGCCCGTCGAAGATCGATCCGACTGATACGCCCTGGATGTTCTCCAGGTCAGGATTGGTGTTCAGGGTGTTGATCTCGACCACCCAGACCCGCTTCACGTGCAGGAGCCGGGCGCGGATCTGCTTCAGCGAGGCTGGCGCGCCCGCGAGGGTGCCTGACGGTATCGCCGCCTGCTTGATGCCGATGTTGCGCAGCTTGCCCAGTCCGTAGGGATAGGCCGCGCCGAAGCTCTCCGAGTTCGGGTTCGTGTACAGCACGACGTCACCGGGCTTGGCGTTCTGCGACACGACCGTGTCCAAGCCGCGGATGTCGTCAAAATGCCCGGCCGGGCCACGGATCTCCAGCTGCGTGGTCCCTCCGGCCAGCAGGATGGCGGCGACTGACCAGATGATGGCCAGTGGGCCGAAGGTATTGAGCGCCGCGGCCACGATCAGCGCGACCGCGGGGATGCACATCAGGATGTAGCGCGACGTGTACACCGGATGGAAGACCGAGGCCGCCAGCAAGATGAACGGCGGCACGACCATCCACGGCGCGCCAAGCTCCACGAGCAGCCTCGGCCACGACCGGCTGCGTTCGGCCTGGGACTTGTCCATGGTGAAGACGAGAGCGACCGCGACCAGCGCAACGAGGACAGTCGCCACGAGGAACGAGCCAGGCAGCGAGTACACCGAGTTGAGGCCGGAGGACGAGGTGTTGACCGTCAGCCACGCAATCTGCTCGCGCTGCATCCAGCCGAGCACGAGCAGCGGACTGCAGACGACAACGCCGATCGCCGCTGCGATCAGCCAGCCGAAGGCCAGCTTCCGCGTCGCGCCGTCGCGCGGGCTGCGGTAGTAGTACATGGCCATGGTCAGAGCGTGCGCGGGAACTAGCAGCAGGCCGAAGATGTTCAGGATGCCGACGGCGGCGATGCTCACGCCGTAGCCGATGAGCCACTTGCGGCGGCGCTGCGGTTCTGCCTGGATGTAGCGGATCAGCAAGTAGCTGGCGATCGTGGCGACCGCCACGACCATCTCGTATGACCTGGCCTCCTGGGCGTACCTGCTGGTCACGGGCAGGAAGACCAGGACGCAGCCGGCAATCAGGCCCACCGCCGGTGACAGCAGGCGTCGGCCGATCGCCGCCACGGCGGCCGCGGCGACGGCGGCCGCGATGGTGGACGGGAACCGGAGCACGAACTCGTGGGCCCCGAATAGGTGCACCAGCGGCCACATCATCGAGTAGTACAGGGCATGCACGGCATCGACGTGGCCAAGCATCCTGATCATGTCCGGATACGGCCGGCTGGTCGCCGCGACGGTGGCGGCCTCGTCGCGCCAGAACGACGGCGTCGTGATGCCCCACAGGCCGAAGAGCAGGGCTAGTACCGGCGGGATGAAGAGCCACCAGGTAGGACCACGGTCGTAGCCGCGCGGTTCGGCCGTGCCAGCCTCCGGCCGTTCCCCCACACCAGACAATTCGGGCGATGCCACGGCCCCGGTACCGTTGGATGTCCTGGTCGCAGAGCCGGCTCTGACCTCATCGCTGGCGACGGCTGGTCCCGCGGCCGTCGGCCTGCTGGGTGATGTCATCTACGTCTCATCCTTCGGAAGGCAGATCTGGCGGGATGCCGGACTAGCAGACCTCGGCACGTGGCAAGCCAGCGCCCCCAATCGTAGCCACCCCGACGTGTTGCTCCGTCAGTGAGGCGGTGTCCCGAACAAGCCCAGGTGCGGGCGCTGCGGTGCGGCATGTTCCTGGCGTATCAACGTGCAGCAACACCGATCCGTCAGCGAGGCCTCGGGTTCGCAACAGCATTGTTACTTCCACGATGCGGCGTCTCGCATGCCCGGCAAGGCGGCTTGCGCGCGCAGGAAAGCACTGAGCGCCTGCATGCCGCAGCATAGCGGGGCAAGCCAGGCTGCGGGGTGATCTGGACCCATCGCGGTCAGGTCCGCGTCCGCTCCTCGCGAGGGCATCCCCGCCGACGTGCCGTCCGCCGGCCAGTCCCCGGCGGCGGACTGTGCGCCGATGAGCCACCGAACGCCGCGCTCGACGCAGGCCACCTCGTCCTTTCCGCCGCACTCGATCAGCGCGCAGACCGCCTCAGCAGTCGCGACCGCGTTCGGCGCCGCTGACGACCCGGGAACGACTGGCCACCCGCCGTCGAACGACTGGCTGCCCACCAGCCAGCCCGCCGCGCGGCGGATCGGTGCCTTCGCTGGCAGGACCCCGGCACTCACGAGCCCGCGCATGGCCCGCGCCGTCACCGTGGCGCTTGCCTGGCCGCGATCTCCTGGCCAGGCGCCGTCCATGGCCTGCGCCCGCAGCAACCAGACCACGGCACTCCTGCCCTGCCTTGTCGCGCCCAGCCCAGCCGCGCTGAGCCGCGCCACGACCGCCGCCTTGGCGGCGGCTCCTGCCAGGTGGTCGCCGTGCCCCTGGACTAGATCTGCCGCTGTGATCACGGCTCCATTCGGGACGCCCGCGACCGCTACCGCCTTCCGCATGGCGGTAGCCCGGGCCAGAGCGGGGTGCTCAGGCGCGAGACCCGCCAGCTTGAGCGTGGCAATGGCAAGCTCCGTCGACTCGCTGGCGCGGCAGGCATCGCCGTCTAGCCAGCCGAGGCCTTTGGCCGCCGCGGGTTGCGCTACGTCGTAGCCAAGCTGGCCGAGCGCGACAAGGCAGAACGCCCGGACGGCGAGCGCGGCCTGGCGTGTCTGCGGCGGCGCGGCTACCAGCTCGGCGATCTCGAACGGCGGCGTCCGGTGCGCTTCAGCGCGCGGTCCTGAGTCGGCCCGATGCAAGTAAATGACCGCGTGGGCCTGGCTGTCGCG
>JASHXW010000479.1 GCA_030043395.1 Streptosporangiaceae bacterium | reverse complement strand
GGGCCGCACGCGCACTCGCCCGCGGCCACTGGCGCAAGGCTCTCGAACTGGCCGGACAGGCCTCCAACCGCAAGAACAGCCTGCAGGAATCCGCGGGCCGGTTGTGGATGCCAGATTCATGGCAGGCATTGATCTGCATCGCGGTGGCTCGCCTGGACGATGCGCTCGCCCTGATCGAGGCTGGGATAAACGCCGCGCAGCGAGATGGGATATCCGCCAACCTGCGCGTCTGGTCCATGCTCCGGTCCCGCGCGCTGTTTTGCTCTGGGCAGCTCGCCGACGCCCGCGCAGAGGCCGAGGCGACCATCGAGATGGCGGACGAGATAGGAGACGGAAGCTACGGCTACATCAACCATGTCGCGCTTTACATCCTCGGCCGTATCGCGCTGCACACCGGGGAACCAGCCGGGCTCGCCCAGGCCAGGCGGTGGGCCGCCCAGCTCAGTCAGGCGCGGGAATCAGCATCCGGCCAGCGCTTGGGCGCCTGGCTCACGGCCCTGATAGCTGATGGCACGGTAGCCAGTGCCCTGCAGTCCCAGGCCGGGCTCGACATGCTCGATCCGCTGGCCCGCGGCCCGATGTCGGCCACCAGCCCGCGCACATACGCCGACTCCGCGGCTCTCACCCGGATCCTGCTCAACGCAGGCAGGCGCGCCGACGCGGCGTCAGTGGTCACGCGCCTAGAGGCCTTCGCGGCGCTGCACGCGGACTACCCTTTCCTTGACTGCGCCGCCGTCCACGCTCGCGCAGTACTGGACGGCGACGCTGGCGGCGCACTGCACGCGGTCGCGCTGAGCAGGACCGATCCCCGTCCATTGATCCGGGCAGCGGTGCTCGAGGACGCTGGCGGGCTGCTTCCGAGCGAACGCGTGACGGAAGCAGTCCCACTGCTGGAGGCGGCTCTCGCGGCCTACTCAGCGGCAGGCGCCGAGCGAGATGCGGCCAGGGTTCGCAGCTTGCTCCGCGCCCGCGGAGTCCGGCCACCAGCGGGCGGATCGCGCTCGGCCAAGAAGTGGCCGCAACTCACCGAATCAGAGCTGATGGTTGTCAGCCTCGTGGCGCGAGGAGCCACGAACCGCGAGGTCGCAGAGCGCCTGTACATCTCCCCCTACACGGTCAACTCGCACCTGCGTCACGTATTCACCAAGCTCGGCATCCGGTCCCGGGTCGAACTGACGCGTCGGGCAGCCGAGGCAGGCATATTCGAGGAACGTAGTTGATCCGGGTGATGCGCGTAGCCGGGGGATTCAATTGTCCCTTTCCCGGTGACACACTGCGAGGGTGTACGACTTCGACGTTCTGGTGATCGGCTCGGGGCCTGGCGGGCAGAAGGCGGCGATCGCGGCTGCCAAGCTCGGCCGGCGGGCCGCGGTGGTCGAGCGCAGGGACATGCTTGGCGGCGTCTGCCTGAACACCGGCACCATCCCGTCCAAGACGCTGCGTGAGGCCGTCCTGTACCTCACCGGCGCGAACCAGCACGAGATGTACGGGCAGAGCTACCGGGTCAAGGACGAGATCACGATCGCTGACCTGGCCGCGCGCACCCAGCACGTGGTGGGGCGCGAGATCGACGTGGTGCGCAGCCAGTTGTCCAGGAACCGGGTCGCGATCCTGCTGGGCACCGGGTACTTCGTCGAGCCGCACGTCGTCGCGGTCGACGACGGCTTTGGCCGGGTGCAGCGAGCCAGCGCCGAGAAGATCGTGATCGCGACCGGGACCAAGCCCGCCAGGCCCGCCACCGTGGAGTTCGACGACAGGACGATCCTCGACTCGGACGGGATCGTGAACCTCGAGCGGGTGCCGCGCTCGATGGTGGTGGCCGGCGCCGGGGTGATCGGCATCGAGTACGCGTCGATGTTCGCGGCGCTCGGCACCAAGGTCACCGTCGTGGAGCGACGCGACCGGATGCTCGAGTTCTGCGACATCGAGGTGGTGGAGGCGCTCAAGTACCACCTCCGCGACCTCGCCGTCACGTTCCGGTTCGGCGAGACCGTCGCATCGGTGGAGTCGCGGCCGCAAGGCGCGATCGCCACGCTGAAGAGCGGCAAGAAGATCCCCGCCGACGTGGTCATGTACTCGGCCGGACGGCAGGGCATGAGCGATGAGCTCAAGCTCGCAGCCGCGGGACTGGCCGCCGACGACCGCGGCCGGATCCAGGTAGACGAGTACTTTCGCACAACGGTCCCGCACATCTACGCGGTCGGCGACATCATCGGCTTCCCCGCGCTCGCCGCGACGTCCATGGAGCAGGGCAGGCTCGCCGCCTACCACGCCTGCGGCGAGCCGATGCCAGCCGGCGACCAGTCGCCGCCGATCGGCATCTACAGCCTGCCCGAGATCAGCTTCATCGGCCGCACCGAAGACCAGCTCACCGCCGACAGCGTGCCGTTCGAGGTAGGGGTGTCCCGGTACCGCGAGCTGGCTCGCGGCCAGATCATCGGTGATTCCTACGGCGTGCTCAAGCTGCTCGTCTCACTGGAGGACCGCACCCTGCTCGGCGTGCACGTGTTCGGGACTGGCGCGACCGAGCTCGTGCACATCGGCCAGGCGGTCATGGGATGCGGCGGCACCGTCGACTACCTCGTCGACGCGGTGTTCAACTACCCCACGCTGGCCGAGTCCTACAAGGTCGCCGCGCTCGACGCGACCAACAAGATGCGCCAGATCGCCCAGTTCTCGTGACGGTCTTGGCCTGGTGCCTTAGTGAGTCGTGTAGTTGATCTCACCCGCATCGGGGCAAGCGATCGCGAAGCAGAAGCACCGGATAGGCGCGTGGTCGCTCGCGGCTACCAGGCTGTGCACTTCGTTGGGCGGAATGTACACCAGGTCGCCCTGGCTGATTTCCCGGCTTTCCTGGCCGATGACCATCGTGCCGCGGCCGTAGAGCACGTAATAGAACTCGTGGGTGGGATGCGTGTGCGGGTCGACGGCGCCGCCGCCGGTGATCTCGAACTCGTTGACCAGCTCAAGCGAGCCGCCGACGGTGGCTTCGCGCATCGTGCCCGGCGGCATCAGGTACCAGACCGGCGTCGTTCCGTTGTGCTCCACGGTCGGCGGCACTGCCGCGATGTTGCGGACGTCCATCTAATGCCTTCCTTAAGTGCCCTGAGGGCTGGATAGTACTGACTACTGAAAGGAGACGTCCATGCCGGCAACGGCCCTGACGATCAGCGCGCAGCCATTCGACGCGGCCGGCTGGGGCCCGTACGGCTGGGTGCCCCTGCAGGACACCGACCCGCAGGACGGCAAGTCGCGGCTGCACTTCGAATGGGCTGACGCGCACCTCAACCTGATCGGCCACGATGCCACCGAGGTGCAGCGAACCGCGCGCGGCCTGGTCTGCGAGACCCTGTTCCGGCATCAGACGCACACGCAGGCGCTGATGGTGCTGAACTGTCCTGCGGTCACCGTGGTGGCCCCGCCAGGCACCACGTTCACGACACCGCAGGACGCCGGCCAGCTGCGGGCCTTCCTGCTGCGCCCGCACGACGTCTTCGTGCTGCACAGGGGAACCTGGCACTGGGGGCCGTTCCCGGTCAGCGCGCCCCGGGTAGACATGCTGAACGTGCAGGGCCTGCGCTATGCCGAGGACAACGACTGCTGCCGGGTCGCCGACATCGGCGCGAGCGTCGAGGTCCTCACCCGCTAGCCCTGAGTAACTCTGCGTGCCGGCCGTGCGCGGAACCGCTGGATGGCTCTCGTTACCTTCGTTGCCCATCCCGCCAGCCAATGTCGCTCGTTTTCATCCCGGCGCCGATATGGTCTGAGCTGATGAGCGGGTGCTGGGCAGCACCGGGACTGGCCCATTGCGCGGCGATCTCGTAAGCGGTGAAGGCAGGGAGCAGTGGACCTTACCAAAGACAGCGACATCGGGCGGCGTCAGATTGTGGGGTCCGCCGTTTACGCGCTCGCGCTGGCCGCCGCCGGCTGCGCAAGCGAGCAGCCAAGTAAACCGCATCCTCGAGACAGCCACGCCCATGCCGGCGTCCAGCGCCACGCTACGGACGATGTCGTTCAGTTCGTGGTCTCAGGAAGCGGTGACTTGCTGATTCACGAGCCGGTCTGGGAGCAGGCGCTGGCCCTTGGTGGCGGCCACCGCTACAACTTCGCTCCGCTGTTCTCTAGGGTCAAGCCCTTTATACAAGCTGCTGACCTGCGGTTGTGCCATGTCGAGACGCCCATGACGCCTGCTCCGCCGACCGGCTACCCGGTGTTCAACACACCGCCCGAACTGGCCAAGGCGATCCATCAAACCGGATGGCACGCAGCCTCGACAGCCTCGAATCACACCCTTGATCAAGGGCAGAGGGGAGAAGATGACACGATCCGCTTCCTGAATCGCGCCAGCGTGCTGCACACCGGCTCGTATGCGTCGGCCGCTGCGCAGCGAAAGCCACTGATCATGTCCGTCAAGGGCGTCCGTGTCGCCTTCCTTGCCTATACGGAATTCACCAACGGCATTCCGTTGCCGCACCCGTGGTCGGTCAACCTGGCCGGCGCCGCGCGGATCCTGGCCGACGCGCACCAGGCGCGAATGGACGGCGCGCAGGTGGTGATCATCAATCTTCACTGGGGCGACGAGTTCGTCGCCGAGCCCAGCAGCTTTCAGCGCACACTCGCCGACAAGCTAACCCAGTCTCCTGACATCACCGCGATCATCGGGCAGCACGTGCACGTCGTTCAGCCCATCCGTTTCATCAATGGCAAGGCGGTCGTCTTCGGCGAGGGCAACCTGATCTCCAACGAGACCGGCGCTTGCTGCCCGACCGCGACCCAAGACGGGATGATCGTGCTGCTCCACATCACCGTAGACAGCCGCGGAGCGCGCGTCACCCGCGTCCGCTACGTGCCGATCTGGGTACGCCATCCGGACTTCATCGTGCTCCCAGCAGGCTTCGCCTGGCGCACCGATCACGCCGACGCGGAGGCCCTGCGGGCGTCGTATTACCGCACCGTCTCGGTAGCCGGGCGAAGTCCCCGCATCCAGCCGATCCCAGCCCACCTCTCATGACCCAGCCAGGCTCGTGGGCTCAAGGGATTGCAAGCCGGGTGACTAGCCATGCATTGCCGTTCCAGTGCTCGGCGACTCGCAGTCGCTGTCGCCGCAGTAAGAGCCTGAAGCCCAGCAATCGGTCTTGCTGCCGCAGGCCCAGAACATGATGGAGCACCATGCTCCTCCGCACTCCGGGTTACTGCCCGGCATTTGCTGCCA
>JASHXW010000478.1 GCA_030043395.1 Streptosporangiaceae bacterium | reverse complement strand
GCCAGGATCTCGCTGGAGGCCGACATGACGCCACCCGTCTTCGTCTGCGAACGCGGTCAGCTCGACCGCGACACCGTCACGCTGTCCGGCCCGGAGGGTCGGCATGCCACGACCGTGCGCAGGCTCGGGCCCGGCGAGCGAGTGGACCTGACCGACGGCACTGGACTGCTGGCGCAGTGCGAGGTGATCGCGGCCAGGCCCGGGGCGGGCGAACTTGACCTCGCCGTCCTGGCCAGGCGCGCCGAGCCTGCGCCCGCATGCCGGGTGATCGTCGCGCAGGCGATACTCAAGGGCGATCGCTCCGAGCTGGCCGTCGAGCTCATGACTGAGGTCGGCGTCGACGCGATCGTGCCGTGGGCCGCGGAGCGCTGCGTCGTCCGGTGGAGTCCGGACCGCAAGGACAAGGCGCTCAGCCGGTGGCGCTCGACAGCTCGCGAAGCGGCGAAGCAGTCGCGGCGGGCAAGGTTCCCCGAAGTGAGCGAGCCGGCTGGGACCGCAGAACTGCTGTCAGCAGTCACCGGGGCCAGCATGGCGCTGCTGCTCGACCCGGACGCGGCCAGCTCGCTGGCGGACCTGACGTTGCCCGGCGACGGAGAGATCATGCTGATCGTCGGCCCGGAGGGCGGCGTCAGCCAGGCCGAGTTCGCCGAGCTGACCGCCGCAGGCGCGCTGCCAGTCAGGCTGGGACCCTCGGTCCTGCGCGGGTCGACAGCAGGCGCAGTCGCCGCAGCCCTGGTGCTCAGTCGCTGCGGCCGGTGGGCCTGAGCGCTCGTTGCTTGGCCAGGGTGGCAGGAGCCTGCCGGGCTGGGGGTTGTCAGCTAGGGCGAGGGGAAGGATGGCTCAGGCGACGAGCTGCCAGCTGGCGACGACTCACCGGGCTGCGGGCTGCCGCAGGGCGCGGGCGAGCCTGACGTGGTCGCCGATGGTGTCTGCGATGGTGTCGGCGATGGCGTCAGCGTCGGCGCAGGCGTCTGGGTCGCGCCCTGCGAGACCTGAATCGTCGGCCCTGGTGACACCTCCGGCCGGGCTCCCAGCACGCTGGTGGCCGTGTACGCGTCGGTCCCGCTGGACGCTTCGGAATCGCTCGGCTGCGGCGTCGTCGTCGCGGAGCCCGATGGTGCCGGGGACGTCGAGGGCGACGTGGTTGGCGACGTCGACGGGCTTGCGGAGGGACTGGACGAGGTACTCGGGCTCGTCGTGGGGGTACCGCCCGGGTAGCTGCTCGGGCTGCATGTCGAGGTGTATGCGGGCGTGCTGCCGCCGATCGGGTAAGTGACCCCCGCCCCCGAGCTGGAGGTCGGCGAATGCGCGGCCCTCGTCGCCTTGGCTGGCGGTGTCTGGCTCTGGCCGCCCGGCGAGGAGATAGCTTGCGGGAGTGCGGCGACTGCCCAGCCCGCAGCGGCTAGCACGAAGATGCCGGTGCCCACTGCGGCGGCCGGGCGCAGCCAGCCAAGCCAGCCGGTCCGGCCCGGCTCGGGCCTGAACCGCTCGGAGACGACCGCCAAGGCGTAGCTAAGCCATGCCCCTACAGGCGCCAAGACCCGCCACGCCGGGCCGGCGTCCTGCCGTGCTTGCCGCCATCCGGCCCACGATCGATGCGAAGCCTGCGGCCGGGCTGCCCCGTGAGCGGTGATCCTCGCGCGGATCTGGTCCAGGCCATCAGCTCCAGGCTCGATGGCGTCCGCTGCGACGTGCAGCGCACGTCGCAGCGCGCTCTCCAGGTGGCCCTGGCGCGGATCTGGCCTGCGGCGGCTCATGTTTCTGGCTCCAGTGCTTCGGGCCCCAGAACCGAGCGCAGCGCGGACATCGCACGCGCCGTGTGACTCTTGACGGCACCGCGCGTGATTCCCATCGCCGCCGCGATCTGCGCCTCGGAGAGGTCGCCGTAGAAGCGCAGCACTACGACCTCGCGCTGGCGGACTGGCAGCGATCGCAGCGCCGCGACCACGGAGGAGCGCTCAAGCAGCGCGAGCGCGCCGAGCTCGGCGCTTGGCATGTCCGGCGTCGGCTTTGGCGCGTTGCGGTCGACTACCGCGCGATGGCGCAGCACCGAGCGCGCCCGGTTGACCACGGCCGCACGCAGGTAGGAAAGCGCCTTCTCGCTGTCGCGCAGCCGGTGCAACCCGGCATGCAGGGCGACGAACGAGTCCTGCACAACTTCCTCCGCGGTAGCGATGTCATGGACGAGCAGGGTCGCCAGGCGTACCAGGGACCGGTAGTGCGCGCCGTACAGCACGGTGATGGCCGCGTCCGCGTCGCCTGCTTCCCCGATGAACTGGCTGTATCCGACGGCCTGCTCGAAGCCGAGGTCATGCGTGCAGCCCATGCCGTGCTCAGGGCAGATGCCAGCTGCAGCGCCAGACTCCGGATCGATGGCGTCCAGGCTCTCGTGGGCGGTGACCTGCCCCAGTGTTGCCGTGTCCGCAACTAGGGTCTTGGTCACCTTCTCCTGACGCGCGGCAGGGCGATTAGGTTTACGCGGCGACATCGCATCTTGCGGCGCGATCAGCTCGCGCGAGAACACGCGTCACCAAGGCCACCGCTCCACCATGCTCCGTCCGACGCTGCCGCGCCGACGCGGGAGACGCGACGCGCTACGGGTTCGCAGCGATGCAACCCTATATGTCGGCGGTGGCTTCAGCACGTCACAGGTTAGTATCGGGCCCGTGTCCGATTGCCTCTTCTGCAAGATCGCTAACGGTGACATCCCGGCCACTGTCGTGCTCGAGTCTGACCGGACTGTCGCGTTTCGCGACATCAATCCGCAGGCGCCCGTGCATGTCCTGGTGGTCCCGAAGGCACACCACGCGGACCTGGCAGACCTGGCGGCGGCTCAGGACGGCCTGCTGTCGGAGGTCGCCAGGCAAGCTCACGCGGTGGCGGTCGCCGAGGGCATCGCCGACACCGGGTACCGCGTTGTGTTCAATACGGGCGGCCATGCCGGCCAGACCGTCGCGCACGCTCACGCGCATGTGCTCGGCGGCAGGCCGATGGCCTGGCCGCCTGGGTGAGGCGGACCAGATGAGGCAAGGCCGGGCGAGGCGGCGGTATTGAAGAAGACCCCGAGCGAGGCAGATACTGGCGGGCGCCAGTCGGATGGCGCGACATCGCTTCGGATCGTGATCCCCGAGCCGCATTCGATGGTCAGCCTGCTTGGCTCGCGCGATGAACTCCTGCACGTGATCGAGGAGGCGTTCGACTCCGATATTCACGTGCGCGGCAACGAGATCACGGTGACTGGGTCCGCCATGGAGGCGGCGGTCATTGGCGAGCTGTTCGACGAGCTCACCAGGCTGATCGCGAGCGGCACCGAGGTGACCTCCGACGTGGTCGAACGCAGCGTCGCCATGCTGCGCCGCAAGTCGGGTGCTCGGCCCGCTGAAGTGCTGACGCTGGATATCCTGTCCAGCCGCGGCCGGACGATCAGGCCGAAGACGCTGAACCAGAAGCGGTACGTCGACGCGATCGACAAGCACACGATCGTGTTCGCCATCGGCCCGGCTGGCACCGGGAAGACCTACCTGGCGATGGCGAAGGCGGTCAAGGCGCTGCAGGCCAAGGAGGTCAACAGGATCATCCTGACCAGGCCAGCTGTCGAGGCCGGCGAGCGGCTTGGCTTCCTGCCAGGGACGTTGTACGAGAAGATCGACCCCTACCTGCGGCCGCTCTACGATGCGCTGCACGACATGGTCGACCCCGACTCGATCCCGCGGCTGCTCACGGCCGGGACCATCGAGATCGCGCCGCTCGCTTACATGCGCGGCCGCTCGCTGAACGACTCGTTTATCATCCTGGACGAGGCGCAGAACACCTCGGCTGAGCAGATGAAGATGTTCCTCACCAGGCTGGGCTTCGGCTCGAAGATCGTCGTCACGGGTGACGTCACGCAGGTCGACCTGCCGGCTGGCCAGGTCAGCGGCCTGCGGATGGTCCAGGATGTGCTCGACGGCGTGCCGGACGTGTACTTCTGCAAGCTGACGGCCCACGACGTGGTCCGGCACAGGCTGGTCGCGGACATCGTGGACGCGTACGCGCGCTACGACGCCGCGAAGGAGGCTGCCGAGGCCGGGCGACTGGCGGCGAACCGGCAGCGGCGGGACGTCAGCAGGAACCGGTGATCGCGATTTCCCGACTGTGGCTTTTCATCCCTAACAATTCTCCGAGGCCGGCGTGAGCATCGAGATCGCCAACGAGTCCGGGGTCAGTGTCGACGAGGCGGCTCTTGCCGACCTGGCCAGGCACGTACTCGACGAGATGCGCGTTCATCCGCTGGCCGAGCTTTCCGTCCTGCTCGTCGACGAGCCCGCCATGACCGAGCTGCACGTCCGCTGGATGGGTGAGGAAGGCCCGACGGACGTGCTCGCCTTCCCGATGGACGAGCTCAGGCCGCCGCAGCCTGGCGGCACGCATGCCGAGCAGCACGGTAGCTCTGAGTCGCCGGGCATCCCCGGCCTGCTCGGGGACGTGGTGATCTGCCCGCAGGTGGCCGCCGTGGCGGCGCGGCGGGCCGGGCATGCGGTAGCGGACGAGATCGACTTGCTGTGCACGCACGGAATCTTGCACTTGCTCGGCTATGACCACGCGGATGCCCAGGAGCACGCGGCGATGTTCGGCCTGCAGGACAGGCTCCTCGCGTCCTGGCGTGCTGAGCACGGCGGCGGCGCGGGTTCGCCAGACCCCGGCTTGGCCGATGGTGGCTTGCCGGATAGTGGCTCGCCGGACGCTGGCCAGGCCGATAGCGGCGAGGCCGACGGCGGCGAGGCCAATGGCGGCCAGGCCGCACCGGAGTAGGTGACCATGGCCTGGCTGATCGTCCCCGCGGCCGTGCTGGTCCTGTGCGCCGGACTGTGCGCGATCGCCGACACTGCGCTGCTGCGGGTAGCCAGGGCCGGAGCCAAGGAGCTTGCGGCCTCGGCACGGGAGGAGTCCGCGCAGCTGCAGGCGGTCCTCGCGGAGGTGCCCAAGTACATCGCCGTCCTGCTGCTCGCGCGGGTAGCGGCGGAACTCGGCGCCACGGTGCTCGTAGCGGCGGTGCTCGTGCACCAGCTCGGCTACGGCTGGCAGGCATTCCTGATCTGCGCCGCGATCATGACCGTCATCATCTACGTGGTCGCCGGGATCGTGCCGCGGACGCTGGGCCAGCAGTACGCCGCGAGGGTGGCCGGGTCGGCGGCCTCGGTAATGCAGCCGGTTGTGCGCCTGCTCGGGCCGGTACCGTCGCTGCTGCTGGCGACCGGGCGGATCGTGCACGGTGACGACGACCAGCAGGGCGGCCAGTCAGACGAGGAGGAGGACCTGCGCGGACTGGTCGACCTGCTCGAGCGCCGGAAGGTCATCGAGCCGGCGGAGCGCAAGATGATCCACTCGGTCTTCGAGCTCGGCGACACGATCGTGCGCGAGGTCATGGTGCCCCGAACCGACATGATCTTCGTTCAGAGTGGCAAGAGCCTGAGCCAGGCCCTGACGCTGGCCCTGCGCAGCGGGTTCTCCAGGATTCCCGTGATCGGGGAAAACCTGGACGATGTCATCGGGGTGGCATACCTGAAGGACATCGTGACGAAGGCCTACCAGGACGCCGGCGGCC
>JASHXW010000477.1 GCA_030043395.1 Streptosporangiaceae bacterium | reverse complement strand
CGCCGGAGTCCGGGCTGCGCAGGTTGAACACCACGTACGGGTTGGTGTTGCTCCAGCCCCAGACCTTGAAGTCCGGGGTGCCCAGGAAGCTCGGGATGTCGTCTGGCGGGAACGGCGTGTCCATCTGCAGGTCCTCGGTGCCAGCCTTGATCTCGTCGACCTGGGTCTGGGCGTCGGTGACGCCGATCGTGACCACGATCTTGGACGCGTACTGGTGCCGCACCTTGTCGGTGGACGGGTTCCAGGCCTTGTTGCGCACCCACACCACGGACTTGCCGGGCACGTAGGACTGGAGCTTGTACGGGCCGTCCGACATCAGGTGCTGGCGGAACTGCGCGCTGTCCGGAACGTAGTTGTTGTACGAGGCCGGGCGCGCCGAGTTGAACGGCATTGCCAGGATGTACAGGAAGTCAGCCGCAGGCTCGACCAGGTGGAACACGATCGTCGAGGAGTTCGGCGTCGTGATGCCGGTGATCTCGCCCTTCGACTGAGCCGTCTCCGCCCAGTGGGCGATGTTCGCGGCTGTCGGCGGGTGCGACTTCTTGGCGAAGTACGCGGTCTCGGCGTTGAAGTACTTGCTGAAGCCGGCGATCGTGCTGATGAAGTAGCCGGAGTTGCCGACCGGGGCGACCGGGTTCGGGAACGCGTAGTACTCGCGCGCGAAGTCATAGGACGTGACCTGAGCGCCAGTCTGCCAGTCCACACCCTTCTTGATGTGGAAGGTGTACGTCGTGCCATGGTCGGTGATCCCGCCGTTGGCGACTGTCGGGATCTCCGTGGCGACGTCAGGAACCGGGGTGGTGTCGGTCTTCCAGCCAGCGTCACCGACCTTGTTGTAGCTCACGGTCGGGTAGGTCACGAGCTGGCGAGCGTAGATGCGCTCGAACATGTAGTCCCAGGTGCCGTAGGCAGACACTGGGTCGAAATGGTCCTGGCCGGCTGCGGCGACGACGTTGATCGTGCCGCCGTAGTGCACGCCCGAGCTGCTGCCCTTGGTCGTGGACGGCGTCGAGCTGCAGGCTGCCAGCCCCAGTGAGGCCGCAGCGACAACGGATGCCGCGACCATGCTCCCTCGAACTAGTCTCATTAACTCACTCCTTCTGGCCTGGCGACCGACCACTAAGCAGAGTCCGCTTCGGGTTGCAGCCAGTGATGATGACTCATATCTACTCGATCCGCTTGACTAGTTGAACTGTGGTTATTCAACCGCAACCAGGATGTGATTCGTGGTGACGAAGCCACGGCGTTGCGTAATCGGCGGGCAGCGCGGTTACTGTCGGTGGCCAGGCTGGCCGGCTCGACTGGCTCGACTGGCTCGCGTGTGACGAAGATCACTTCAGTCACCCGGCTCAGCCGGCGGTCAAACCCCGATCAGATTCCAGTGGCGGATGCTGTCGCCGTTCCGGTGGGCAGGCCCGGGTAGAGGCGAGCACAGATCCAGTTGCGGGGGCCGCCATTGTTCTCATGGGGGCGCCTTTCCTTGGGGGTTGCCACCGTTAGATATATCCAGCGCAGGCGAGACAATAACGGTATTGAGGCGCTCGGCCTCGACCCGAGGCAGGACTCGTCAGCGGGCTAGCGCAGGCTGCTGGCGAGCCGGCTAGCGCCTGGCCGGCCGTGAGCCGGCGAGTATCCCTCGCAGCATGGCGAGGTCGACTTCGGCCAGCGACCCCACGATCGTCAGGCCGGGGAGCGGCTCGATCGGCGCCACGCCGGGAACGGCGATCGTCACGCACCCGGCGGCCTCAGCCGACGCCACTCCGTTCGGAGAGTCCTCCAGCGCTACGCAGCACGCCGGATCCGCTCCGAGCAACGCGGCCGCCCGCAGGTATGGCTCGGGATCTGGCTTGGTGTGCCGGACGTCGCCACCGCAGACCGTCGCGTCGAAAGTCACGCCCCGCTCGGCCAGCCCGCCGAGCACCGCATCCATGATCACCCGCTCGGAGGACGTGACGAGCGCGGACGCGATCCCGGCCTGGCGCACCTCGCCCGCCAGCTCCAGCGCTCCTGGCATCGCGCTCATGCCGCGCTCGGCCAGCAGCCGAGCCATCCCGTCGATGAGCCATTGGGCTACCGCCTGCTCACTGGCCGGCCGGGCAGCCCGGCTCAGCAGGTATCCGACGCTCTTGTGCAGCGAGCCGCCGACGAGCGCGCGCTGGTCAGCGTGCGTCCACTCGCTGCCGAGCCTGGCCATGACCGCGCGCTCGACTTCGAACCAGAGCGGCTCGGTGTCGACCAGCAGCCCGTCCATGTCGAACATGACGGCGTGCGGGCCGGCCCCTTGACCGCCGGCCCTGTCGATGGCGGTGCTCATCAAGTGCTGAAGTAGGAGGCCTCGGGGTGATGCGCGATCAGCGCGTCGGTCGACTGCTCGGGAGCCAGCTGGAACTCCTCAGAGAGCGTGACCCCGATCCGCTCGGCGTCGAGCAGCCGCATCACCTTGGCCCGGTCCTCCAGGTCCGGGCAGGCTGGATAGCCGAAGGAGTACCTGCACCCCTGGTAGCCGACCCGCAGGATCGCGTCCAGGTCGTCCGGGTCGGCGCCAGCGATGCCGAGGTCCTGGCGTGTCCTGGCGTGCCAGTACTCCGCAAGCGCCTCGGCGAGCTGCACGGACAGTCCGTGCAGCTCCAGGTAGTCGCGATAGGCGTGCTTGGCGAACAGCTCGGCCGTGGCCTCGCTGATCCTCGGCCCGATCGTGACGAGCTGGAAAGCCACCACGTCGGTCTCGCCGCTTGAGCGCGGCCGGAAGAAGTCAGCCAGGCACAGCTGCCTGTCCCTGCGCTGGCGCGGGAACCTGAAGCGCTCGCGGTCGCGGCCGTCGTCGTGGAGCACCACCAGGTCGTCGCCCTCGCTGACGCACCGGAAATAGCCGTGCACGACCGCGGCCCGCAGCAGCCCCTCGGTCTGGGCCCGCTCCAGCCACATCCGAAGCCGCGGCCTGCCCTCGGTCTGGGCGAGGTCATCGCGTGACGCCCCGCTCCCGCCCCTGGTTGGCCGCAGTCCCCACTGGCCGAGGAACAGGGCGCGCTCGTCCAGGTAGGTGGCGTACTCCGCGAGCGGGATTCCCTTGACCACGCGGGTGCCGAGGAATGGCGGCTCCGGCACCGCTCCATCGATTCTCACGTCGGAACGAATTCCGCTCCCGACTGTCGAGCCAGAGCGCTGGTCCCCGTCTGGCTGGCCCGATCGGGCGTCGTCCGAAGCCTTCGGCCGCACCCGGCGCTGGCGTAGCGCGGGCAGTACCGCGCCAGGCTCTCCGCGCTTCACGGCCATGGCGGCATCCATCAGGTGCAGGCCCTCGAAGGCGTCCCGCGCGTACCTGACCTCGCCGTCGAAGAGCTCGGCCAGGTCCTGCTCCACGTAGGGCCTCGTCAGCGCGGCGCCGCCGAGCAGCACCGGCCAGCGGCGTGCCAGGCCCCGGGAATTGAGCTCGGCCAGGTTGTCGCGCATCACGACGGTGGATTTGACGAGCAGGCCGGACATGCCGATGACGTCGGCTTCATGGTCGATCGCCGCCTGGACGATAGCCGAGATCGGCTGCTTGATGCCGAGGTTGACCACGTCGTATCCGTTATTGGACACGATGATGTCGACGAGATTCTTGCCGATGTCGTGGACGTCGCCCTTGACGGTCGCCAGGACGATCTTGCCCTTGCCTGCCTCTTGCGAGTGCTCCATGTGCGGCTCGAGGTAGGCCACGGCGGCCTTCATGACCTCGGCGGAGGTGAGGACGAACGGGAGCTGCATCTGGCCAGAGCCGAACAAGTCGCCGACCGTCTTCATCCCGTCGAGCAGGACGTCGTTCACGATCTCCAGGGCGGGCCGCTGGGTGAGAGCCTCGTCCAGGTCGGCCTCGAGCCCGATCCGCTCGCCGTCGACGATGCGGCGGGCCAGTCGCTCCCACAGCGGGAGGGAATGCAGCTCGGCGGCACGGCTCGCCTTCAGCGACGCGGTGTCCACGCCCTCGAACATCTCCAGCAGCTTGGTCAGCGGGTCGTACCCGTCCGCCCTGCGGTCGTAGACCAGGTCAAGCGCGACCTTGAGTTGCTCTGGCGGGATGCGCGAGATCGGCATGATCCTGGCAGCGTGCACGATCGCCGAGTCCAGCCCGGCTCCGATGCACTCGTTCAGGAACACCGAGTTCAGCACCGCGCGGGCGGCTGGGTTCAGCCCGAACGAGACGTTGGACACGCCAAGCGTGGTCTGCACGTCCGGGTAGCGCTGCTTGACGGCGCGGATTGCCTCGATGGTCTCGATCGCGTCCCGCCGCGTCTCCTCCTGGCCGGTGGCGATCGGGAACGTCAGGCAATCCACGATGATGTCGTGCTGGCGCATGCCCCAG
>JASHXW010000476.1 GCA_030043395.1 Streptosporangiaceae bacterium | reverse complement strand
ACCTCGGCGGCTACCGTGCGCTCTTCGTGGCGGCCGCCGTGATAGCCATGGCCGGCGCCTTCGCCATCGTGCCCGTGCGATCCGTTCGCTAGCTCAGGGTCGCGAGCGCATGTTGCGCTGGAAATCCAGACGGGCTACAAACCTTCGTTGCTGCCTTTCCGCGCCCGTGCCAGCGCGCCGATCTGGGCCACGAGCATCACGCCAAGCGCGACGCTGAGCCCGACCGCCGGGCTGCCATGCACCTGGGCACTGTGGCTCGTGACGAGAACGATCACGTACACGGCGACCCCGAGCACGGGCCACAGTGCCAGGCCGATGCTCTTCGGCAGCCAGCGGTTGTAGCCGGCGGCACCGTGGACCGGGATCTGCGCTCCGGCCGGCAAGGTGACTGCCCCGTACAGGGAGGCGCAGATGATGGCCAGTTCCAGCGCGCCACCGATGATCAGCATTGTCGGGCTCATGGACTTCCTTCGCAGGGGTGACGGGATAGGGCGGGGCACGCTGCTGAGACGGTTACCGGGCTGGCGGATGGAGGCGGAGTCCGCTGACCTTGCCGTCAGGGCCGAAGCGGACCCAGAGCATCGCCTCGCCAGCCTCGAAATGCAGCAGGACATCGACCATGGCGCCGTCCCCGGCCGGCACCGGCACCACGTCGCCCATGGCCTGGTAGCTGCCGAACATGCCGATCATGTGCGCCCATCCGCTGGCGATGCGGTCGGCATCATGGCGCTCGCGCAGGTCATCGTCGAGTTCCGCGAGCACGTCATCCCAGCGGCCTTCGGTGAAACTGGCGAGAAATCCAGTGGCCCGCTGAGCCACGCCGGGCGGCAGGGTACGAGTCATCGGCTGGCCGGTGCGGGGATCGACCGGGTGGCCGAACCGCTGGAATGCGGCCTGCCTGCTGGTGCCGAGCACATCACCGATCTCCCTCCAGCTCTGCCCGGTGGCGCGGGCACGGTCGACCGCTGCCTGCAGGGCGACCTCGGCGACGGCCGACAGATGCCGCGCCGCCGCCACAGCGCCCAGCGGCGCCGAGGGCTGGCGCAGTTCTGCCGCCAGGCGCCGCGCCGCCGCTGTTGTCCCGGCGGCCACGGTGTCGTCGGCGCCATGGGGCATTTCGTCGGTCGCGTCAAGGTATCCATGACGCTTCGCAGCTGTCAAATCCGCCTTTACGTTTCCGCTCTCCTGCCCGGCATGTCGTGCCCGGAGCCGCCGGGCCACGTCCCGGCACCGTGCGTCACAGTATTCGCGTCGACGGCCTTTCCCCTGCTGAGGCGGGAGCTGTCGGCCGCATGCGAGGCAGGCTCCCGGCTCCGCGACAACGGCCATCGCTCACCTCTCAGATGTCTTTACGTGTGCCGAGAATTATGCCACGTAATTTAAAACGTGGGTAGCTGGCTCGCGGGCCAGGACCTACGCGATCATCGGACCGAGATTCGTTCAGCAGTCCTGTTCCCGGACAGGCGTACGCTGCCTTAGTCGAAGCCGACTGACGGCGAGGTGATCGTGAATTCCGCTCCCGCTCCCCCGCCGGCGCCAGGTACGCAAGCAGGGCTGAGGCTGGCGAGCGGGCAAGGGCGCTGGGTGCTGGCGGCCACGGTTCTCGGCTCAGCGATGGCTTCGATCGACGCGACCGTCGTCGGCATCGCGCTTCCGGCGATCGGCCGGAACTTCTCGGCAAGCCTGACCGAGCTGCAGTGGGTCGTCACCGGGTACACGCTGACGCTGGCCGGCCTGCTTCTGTTCGCCGGGGCCCTCGGAGACCGCTACGGACGCAGGCTAACGTTCCTGATCGGTGTGGCCTGGTTCGCCGTTGCCTCGGCGCTGTGCGGCGTCGCGCCGGATGCGCCGTTCCTGATCGCCGCGCGCGCGGTCCAGGGTGTCGGCGCCGCCCTGCTCACGCCTGGCAGCCTCGCGATCATCGAGGCATCCTTCGCGCCAGGCGACCGCGGCAAGGCCATCGGAGCATGGTCGGGATTCAGCGGAGTCGGCACGGCCATCGGCCCGTTCCTGGGCGGCTGGCTGATCCAGGCGGTCTCCTGGCGGCTCATCTTCGTGATCAACCTGCCCATCGCCGCGCTGGTCCTGGCCATCGCGCTGCGCCACGTCCCCGAATCCAGGGACGTCAGCCAGACGGGCCGGCCGGACATCCTCGGCGGGGTGCTGGTCACCGCCGGCCTGGTCGGGCTCACCTTCGGCCTGATCGAGGGGCCGAGTGCCGGCTGGACCGGGCCGGGACCGCTGACCGCCCTGATCGCGGGAGTTGCACTGCTTGCCTCGTTCGTGGCGTGGGAGCGGCGCGCGCGCGACCCGGTCCTGCCGCTGAGCTTGTTCCGCTCGGCCCAGTTCGGGGCCGCGAACGTCGTGACGTTCGCTGTCTACGGTGCGCTCGGCGGCGCCCTGTTCCTGCTGCCGATCCAGCTTGAGCAGGTGTCCGGCTACACGGCCCTGGAGGCTGGCCTCTCGCTGCTGCCAGTGACGCTGATCATGCTGGTGCTCTCGGCCCGGTCCGGCGCGCTTGCCGCCCGGATCGGCCCTCGGCTGCAGATGACCGTCGGCCCGCTCGTGATCGCGGCCGGCCTGGCCCTGTTCACCCGCATCGGCTACTCGGGCGACTACCTGACCGAAGTGCTGCCAGCCGTGCTCGTCTTCGGGTTCGGGCTGGCCATCAACGTCGCTCCCCTGACAGCGACGGTGCTCGCAGCGGTCTCCGAGCAGCACGCCGGAGCAGCGTCAGCAGTCAATAACGACGTAGCCCGCGCGGCCAGCCTGATCGCGGTCGCAGTGCTGCCAGCCGCGGCCGGGCTGACCGGGAACGCCTACCTGCATCCGGCCACCTTCGACTCCGGCTTCCGGACCGCGTGCCTGCTGGCAGCTGCCGTGTGCGTGGCCGGCGGCGCGGTCGCGGCCGCGACCATCAGGAACCCGCGCCGGGCCGCGCCGACCGTCCCGGAGCAAGCGCCCGCCGCAGCTGCCCCCGCGGAGCGCGGCCTGGTGCACTGCGGGCTGGATTCCCCGCCAGCCCGGACTACCGCCGACGCGTAGCGGAAATCGGGCCTCGGGCAGAATCGAGGCCGGAGGTGGGCGATGACCAGCGAAGTCAGCCAGATGGAACCCGGCACCATAACCAAGCTCAGCCCGCGGTCGGTGCCTGAGACTGTGCAGCGGCTGACCGACCTGGTGGCAGCGAAGGGAATGAAGCTCTTCGGCGTGATCGACCAGCGGGCCGAGGCGCAGCAGGCCGGGCTGGAGCTGCGCGACACCACCCTGGTCATGTTCGGCAGCCCGGCAGCTGGCACGCCGGTCATGGACGCCTCGCCGATGTCAGCGCTCGACCTGCCCCTGAAGGTCCTGGTCTGGGACGACGGCGGGCGCACGATGGTCTCCTACACCGCACCGGACGAGCTTGCCGCGCGCCACGGCATCGATCCTGACCTGGCCAGGAACCTGGCTGGGATCAACGCGCTGACCGACGCGGCCGTCACCTGAGGCTTACCCGCCGCGGACGGCGCGGATGGACTCCTTCAGCGAGGACATCGTCGCCAGCACGGCAGACGGCTCATAACCGCAGTGCGCCATGCAGTTCGCGCACCGCGGGTCCTTGCCACGGCCGTAGGCATCCCAGTCCGTGCCTTCGATCAGCTCGGCGTACGTGCTGGCATAGCCGTCGGCCATCAGGTAACAGGGCCGCTGCCAGCCCTTCAGCGAGTACGACGGGATGCCCCATGCCGTGCAGCTGAAGTCAGCCTTGCCTTCGAGGAAGTCAAGGAACAGCGGCGAGTGGTTCAGCCGCCAGCGCTTGCGGTTCCCGTCGCCGAATGCCTTGCTGAACAGCTCGCGCGTCTGGGTGACGCCCAGGAAGTGCTCCTGGTCGGGCGCCTTCTCGTAGGCGTAGGCCGGGGAGATCATCATCTGGTCGACCTTGAGGTCGTCGTTCAGGTAGTTCAGCACGTCGATCACGCTCTGCGGCGAGTCGGTGGTGAAGAAGGTCGAGTTGGTCGTCACCCGGAACCCGCGGCGCTTGCACTCCCTGATCGCCTCTACGGCCTCCTCGAACACGCCCTCCTTGCACACCGACGCGTCGTGCCGCTCCTCCAGGCCGTCGATGTGCACGGCCCACGCGAAGTACCGCGACGGCGTGAACTTGTCGATCTTCTTCGGGATGAGCAGCGCGTTGGTGCACAGGAACACGTACTTCTTGCGCTTGATGAGCTCGGAGACCAGGACGTCGATCTGCGGGTGCATGAGCGGTTCGCCGCCAGCGATCGAGACCATCGGGGCGCCGCATTCCTCGATCGCGGCTAGCGCCTGCTCGACCGGCATCCGCTGCTTGAGCAGCGACGCTGGATGCTGGATCTTGCCGCATCCGGCGCAGGCCAGGTTGCACGCGAACAACGGCTCGAGCTCCACGATCAGCGGGAACTTCTCCCGGCCGCGGACTCGCTGGCGCAACAGGTAGCTGCCTACCCGCAGGCTCTGGCGCAGCGGCATAGCCATTATCGCCTCAGCTCCTTCGGAAGACTGAACTGCACGGACTCGGTGGCCACCGTGACCTCACGCACATTTACCTCGCCGAGGCCGGAGAGCGCGGTCACGATCTGCGTGACCAGGGCCGGGGGCGCCGACGCCCCGGCTGTCACGCCGACGGACGGCTTCCCGGTGAGCCAGGCCAGCTCGATGTCCTGCGGGCCGTCGACCAGGTAGGCCGGCGTCCCGGCCCGCTGCGCTGTCTCCACCAGGCGCAGCGAGTTGGACGAGTTGGCCGATCCGGCTACCAGGACCACATCGGACTGCCCCGCGATCGCACGGACCGCCTGCTGCCGGTTGGTCGTGGCATAGCAGATGTCGTCGCTGCCGGGCCCGCGCGCCCCCGGGAACCGCTCGGTGATGGCGTCGCGCACCTCGCGGGCGTCGTCGGCGGCCAGCGTCGTCTGCATCAGGTAGGCGACCTTGCCGGGGTCCGCGGGCCGCAGCCTGGCGACGTCCTCTGCCGTCTGCACGAGCGTCATGGCTGACGGCGCCTCGCCGAGGGTGCCCTCGACCTCCTCGTGCCCGGCGTGACCGATCAGCGCGACCAGGTAGCCGTCGGCGGCGAACCGGCGCGCTTCGGCATGCACCTTGGCGACCAGCGGGCAGGT
>JASHXW010000475.1 GCA_030043395.1 Streptosporangiaceae bacterium | reverse complement strand
TCCACGATGATGTCGTGCTGGCGCATGCCCCAGTTGCCGGTCAGGTCGTCGATCAGCCTGCTGGCGACGGCGGTCTTCCACTGCGCGGTCCTGGCCTGGCCTTGCTCGTCGATGGTCAGCGCGATGACCGCGGCGCCGTGCTCGCGAACGATCGGCATGACCTTGGCGATCCGGGAGTCGGGGCCGTCCCCGTCCTCGTAGTTCACCGAGTTGACCACGGCGCGGCCACCGAGCCGCTCCAGGCCCGCCCTGATCACGTCGGGCTCGGTGGAGTCCAGGACCAGCGGCAGCGTCGCCGCGGTAGCAAGCCTGGTAGCCAGCTCCGACATGTCGGCGACGCCGTCTCGTCCGACGTAGTCCACGCACAGGTCGAGCAGGTGCGCGCCGTCCCTGGTCTGCGCCCTGGCGATCTCGACGCAGTCGTCGAGGCGACCTTGCACCATCGCGTCGCGGAACGCCTTGGAGCCGTTGGCGTTCGTCCGCTCGCCGATCGCCAGGAAGGCGGTGTCCTGGCGGAACGGCACGTGCTGGTACAGCGAAGCGACGCCGGGCTCGGCCCTCGGCGTGCGCTTGCGCGCTGGCCGCCCGGACAGCCGGGCGCTGACCTCCGCGAGGTGCTCGGGCGTGGTTCCGCAGCAGCCGCCGACGAGAGCGAGCCCGAACTCGCTGACGAACGTCTCCTGCGCGCTGGCCAGCTCTTCCGGCGTCACCGGGTAGTAGGCCCCGGTGGCCGTCAGCTCGGGCAGTCCGGCGTTCGGCATGCAGGACAGCGGCAGCGGGCAGTGCGCGGCCAGGTACCGCAGGTGCTCGCTCATCTCGGCGGGGCCGGTGGCGCAGTTCAGCCCGATCACGTCGACGCCCAGCGGCTCGAGCGCGGTGAGCGCCGCGCCGATCTCGCTGCCGAGCAGCATCGAGCCGGTGGTCTCGATGGTCACCTGGGCGATGATCATGACGTCGGCCACGCCAGAAGCCGCGATTGCGCGCTTCGCCCCGATAATGGCGGCCTTGGCCTGCAGCAGGTCCTGGCAGGTCTCCACGATCAGCGCGTCGGCGCCGCCGTCAAGCAGCCCGGCGGCGCCCTGCTGGTAGGCGTCGCGCAGCTGGGCAAAGGAGACATGACCGAGCGTGGGGAGCTTCGTTCCAGGTCCGATCGAGCCAAGTACCCAGCGCGGCCGCCCGTCGCGGCGCGCCTCGTCCGCGGACTGGCGCGCGAGCATCGCGCCGGCCAGGGACAGCTCGTAGACGCGATCGGCGATGCCGTATTCACCGAGGTTGCCGAGGTTGGCGCCGAAGGTGTTGGTCGAGATGGCGTCCACGCCCGCCGCGAGGTACCCGTCGTGAATCTCGCGCACGATGTCGGGCCTGGTCAGGTTGAGTATCTCGTTGCAGCCCTCGTGGCCGGCGAAGTCGTCGACGGTCGCGTCGCTGACTTGAAGCATCGAGCCCATCGCGCCGTCCGCTATGACGATCCGCTCGGCCAGGACGGCGCGAAGCGGTTGGCCCGGCTGATCGGCGGCACGCGACATGATGACCACTATCTTAAGGGCCACGTCAGTGGACGTAGGCTTGGGCCGTCGGGTCTGCGTTGACGGCCGGTGGGTCGCACGTAACCGGACATAAAACGGATCGGGTCGTGGAGGTGGCTTCAGATCGACTTCGACGGCATCTCAGCCCTGAGTTCGCCTGCGGTCATCGCGGCGTTCGAGGGCTGGAACGACGCGGGCGAGGCCGCGAGCGCCGCCGTGGCTCACCTGTCCGCGGCGTGGGACGTCAGCCCGATCGGCGAGATCGACCCGGAGGACTATTACGACTTCCAGGTCACCAGGCCGGTGCTTGAGGTGACCGACGGCCGCACGCGCAGGCTGGCGTGGCCCACGACCAGGCTCGTGGTCGCGCACCCCGCAGGGCTCGGCCGGGACCTCGTGCTGGTGCACGGGATCGAGCCGAACATGCGCTGGCGCGGATTCTGTCGTGACCTGGTGGACGGGTTCACCCAGCTAGGCGCTGAGATGGTGATCCTGGCCGGCGCGCTGCTTGCCGACTCGCCGCATACTCGCCCGGTGCCAGTGACTGTCGCGGCGTCCGACGACAAGATGGCGGCCGCGCTGCAGATCGAGCCGGTCGACTATCAGGGGCCGACTGGGATCGTCGGCGTCCTGCAGGACGCGTGCACGACGGCCGGCATCCCCGCCGTGTCGCTGTGGGCCGCCGTGCCGCATTACGTCGCACAGCCGCCGAGTCCGAAGGCCACGCTCGCGCTGCTGCGCGGCATCGAGGACATCCTGGACGCGCCGATGCCGCTCGGCGACCTGCCCGAGGAGGCGCGGGCCTGGGAGCGCGGCGTGGACGAGCTGGCGGAGCAGGACGCCGAGGTAGCGGAGTACGTTCGCGCCCTCGAGGAGGCCAAGGACGCCACCGACCTGCCCGAGGCGAGTGGTGACGCGATTGCCCGCGAGTTCGAGCGCTACCTGCGCCGCCGCGGCGAGCACGGCGGCGCCGCTAAATAGGCGGCAGTGCTCGCCGGGCCGCTGGATTGGCGGCAGTGCTTGCCGGGCCGCTAAATAGGCGGCAGTACTTGCCGGGCCGCTAAATGGGCGGCCATGGCACCGCTGGCCAGTCGTCTGGCGGGTACGGGTGCACTTTGTGCTTGAGCAGCGTCTCCACGCGCTTCCTGGTCGCGGTCACTTCCTCGTCGGTCAGCCATTCCGCCAGCGCGCCTGCTAGCTGGCTACCGGACCTGAGCGCCGCCTTGAGCAACTCGAGCACCTCGACCGCTTTCGCGGGAAGCGGGCTGCCGCGCCACTGCCACAGCACGGTGCGCAGCTTGTACTCGACGGCGAAGCTGACGCCGTGGTCGCAGCCGTAC
>JASHXW010000474.1 GCA_030043395.1 Streptosporangiaceae bacterium | reverse complement strand
GTGGAGATGCCGGCCCCGGTCAGGGCGGCCACCTTGGTGACTCCGCGAGTCCAGGAGGGGCCGCCTGCGTCGCTCATCCCGCCATCGTTGCGGCTGCGCTGGAATGAGGCAAGGTCACTGCGCGTCTCCGGGCCGGCTGGCCAGCCGGCCCGGAGATAGCTGTTCGCCGCCTATGCCCTGGCCTCGAAGACCATGTTGAATGGTGTCTCGGTGACCCGCTGGAATCGGCGCAGGCCCGCCGAGGTGACGACGTCTCGGATCCTGGCCTCTCCGGCTTGCGCGCCAAGTGCGAGTCCGACCTCCTGGGAAAGCGAGGCAGGAGTGCAGAGCAGGGTCGAGAACGAGTAGTAGGCCCGCCCGACGGGATTGAAGTTGTCCTCGAGCCGGTCCTTGGCGGCCGGCTCGACGATCATCCAGGTGCCACCGGGGGCCAGGGACTTGCTGACATGCCGGGCCGCGCCGACCGGGTCGCCCATGTCGTGCAGGCAGTCGAACATGGTGACCAGGTCGTAGTCGCCGCCGGTGAACCCGGATGCCGGCGCCACCTCGAAGCTCACGCGGTCAGTGACCCCTGCCTCGGCTGCGCGATGGCGCGCGGTCTCGATGGAACCGTCGTGGTAGTCCGACCCGAAGAACGTCGAGGCCGGGAACGCCTGCGCCATGAGTATCGTCGACGCGCCGTGCCCGCAGCCGACATCGGCGACCCTCGCGCCGCGCTTGAGTTTCTCGACGACCCCGTCCAGGGCAGGCAGCCAGTCGTTCAGGAGGTGGGCGTTGTACATGGTCCGGAAGAACCGCTCGCAGCCTTCGAGTACGTCCGGATTGTGCTCGTGCCATCCGAAGCCCTTGCCCGCCTCCGCTGCCTCGGCAATGGCTGGCGAATCGAACACCGAGCCGAGTGCGATCTGGAAGAAGCCAGGCAGGTATGCGGGGCTTGACGGGTCCGTGAGCGCGACGGCATGCTCGGCGGGCAGCGCGTACCGGCCGCTGTCGGGGTCGTAACTCACGTAATCGCCGGCGGCCTGGCTGTTGAGCCACTCGCGCACGTACCGCTCACCGGCCCCGGTGCGGCTCGCGAGCTCGGTCGGCGTCAGCGGCCCGGCGTCGGCAAGCGCCCGGTACAGGCCTAGGCGCTCACCCATGACGACGAGGGCTGTGTTCAGGGTCGCGCCCACCTCGTCGACGGCCCGGTAGACGAATCCCATCAGCTTGTCCATGTCGATCGCGACTGGCTGCGCTGTAGTCATGACCTTGCTCCTCCAAGTTGAGACTCTTTGCCGGGAAGCTAATGCGGCTGCTGCTGCTACCGCTTCCGGGGAGTCACCTAGCCTGATCTCCCTGGGACATGGCTTCGCACCGGGTGCGTCCGTACACTCTCGGTCATGTTGCTCGGCCGCGATCGCGAGCAAAGGGCGCTCGTATCGCTGCTTGACGACGCCAGGGGTGGTCGCAGCGGCGTCCTGGCGGTCGTAGGCGAGCCTGGGATCGGCAAGTCAGCGCTGCTCGACTACGCGCTGGAACAAGCACGGGACATGAACGTGCTGCGAGCGCGGGGAGTGCAGTCGGAAGCGCAGATTCCCTTCTGCGGCCTGCTGGAGCTCATCCGGCCCGCGCTGAACTGCATCGATAAGATTCCCGCTCCGCAAGCCGCTGCCCTGAGCGGCGCTCTCGCATTGCGTCCGGCCCAGCGGCAGGATCGCTTCGCGGTCGGTGCGGCAACCTTGAGCCTGCTGGCCGAGTACGCGGAATCCGGGCCGGTCGCGGTGCTGGTTGACGACGCTCACTGGCTCGACGAATCCAGCGCGGACGCGATGCTGTTCGCTTTCCGCCGGCTTTTCGCCGATCCGGTCGCGGTCGTCATGGCAGCTCGCAAGGACGAGCCTTCGCTGCTCGACGGAGCCGACCTGCCCACCCTTGAGTTGCCTGGCCTGGACCGGATGGCCGCGACGGAGTTGCTGAGAAGTCACGGCAATGCGCAGCTCCGCGACGAGATCGCCGAACGCCTGCATCGCGAGACCGGCGGGAACTCGCTGGCCCTCGTCGAGCTTGGCCGGGAAACCGAGCGCCTGGCTGACCTGCCGCCGGGCGCGCCCCTGGCAGCCGGCACCAGCGTCGCTCGCGCTTACCTGCAACGGCTCAGCTCGTTGCCGCCGCAGACTCGCGACTTCCTCATGCTCGCTGCGGCGTTGGACGGCGGAGACCTTTCCGTCCTGGCCCGCGCGGCGCCGGGACTGGGTCTTGACTTGCCCGACCTGATTCCCGCTGAAGCTGCCGCGCTGGTCATGGTGACCGAGTCGCGCGTGGAGTTCACCCATCCGCTGGCCCGCTCGGCGATCTACGGAGCCGCGGCGCCAGACCGCTTGCGCGAGATCCACCGCGCGCTGGCCGGCGTGCTGCCCGATGCTGAAGCCGACCGGCGAGCCTGGCACCTGGCTCTGGCGTCCTTCGGTCCCGACGAGCCGGCGGCGTCGGCCTTGGAGCAGGCGGGCCAGCGGGCCATGGAACGCAGCGCATACGAGGTGGCGTCGCGGACATTCGAGCGCGCCGCCCGGCTGTCACCTGACGAAGCCCGCCAGGGCCGGCTCCTCCATGCCGCGGCAGACGCCGCCTGGCTCGGCGCGCTCGCGAACCGTGCCGTGGCGCTACTTGACCAGGCAGCCAAGCACGCGCTGACGCCAGATCTCGAGATTTCGGTCGCGCATCTCCGCGGCCACATTGCCATCAGGCGCGGACCTGTTGCCGAGGCCCAGAAGATCTTGCTCGCCGCTGCTGAGCGGGCCGCGCCGACCGATCCTGAGCGCGCGGTCGAGCTGCTCGCCGAAGTCGTGGATGCGTCCCTCTACCTCGGCGACGCCGTCACCATGCGTACGGCCGCGACTCGGGCGGCATCGCTTGCCACTCCAGAGGCGAACGCGCGCACCACGTTCTTCGCCTCGTTCGCGCGCGGGATCGCGCTGATCATCTCCGGCGAGAGCGAGCCTGGGGCTCCGGCGATCCGCGAGGCGGTAGGGGTACTCGACGGCTCAGCCGAGCTTGGCGATGACTCCCGCCTGCTCGCCTGGGTGGTCACGGCACCGCTGTTCCTACGGGAGGCTGAAATCGGAAGCGCGCTGGCGAGCCGCGCCCTTTCGCAGGCCCGCGCCAGGTCTGCCATCGGGATCCTGCCGTTGCTGCTGAGTCGCGCCGCTGTGGGCCAGGTCGCGACTGACCGGTGGGCGCAGGCGCACGCCAGTTTCCACGAGGCAATTAGCCTGGCCAGGGAGACCGGCCAGGTCAGCGACCTGAGCGGGGCCCTCAGCCGGCTGGCGCTGCTGGAAGCGAGGCAAGGCAGAGCCGAGCAGGCCCGTGCTCACGCGCAGGAGGGACTGCGCCTGGCGCGCGAGAGGGGCTTGCGGCTGTTCGAGCTCTGGGCGCTCGCGGCGCTCGGCGAGCTTGAGATGAGCCTGCGCGACGCTGGCGCCGCTGTGGCTCACTTCGAGGAACAGGATGCGGTACTTCGCGCGTACGGCATAGGCGATGCCGACCTCTCCCCTGCGCCAGAGCTCGTAGAGGTCTACTTGCGCATGAGCCGCGGCGAAGACGCGGCCCTGGCGGCCCAGGCGTTCAGCCGCACCGCCGAGGCCAAGGCACAACCCTGGTCGCTGGGGCGGGCAGCACGATGCCGCGCACTGCTCGCGGCTGATGCCGACTTCGACGACGAGTTCCAGGCCGCCCTGTCGCTGCACACCCAGGCTGGCGACGCGTTCGAGCTCGGCCGCACGCACCTGGCGTACGGGGCCAGGCTGCGACGAGAGCGGCAACGGGTACGGGCGCGCGAGCAGCTTCGCGCCGCCGTCGACGTGTTCGATCGCCTTGGCGCCGATCCGTGGTCGGACATCGCGCGAGCCGAGCTGGCCGCAACGGGCGAAACTGTGCGCCGGCGGGGCGTGACCACGCTGAACGACCTGACACCCCAAGAACTCCAGATTGCCCTGAGCCTGGCCGAGGGGCGCACCACCAGGGAGACCGCGGCTGCCCTCTTCCTGAGCCCCAAGACCATCGAGTATCACTTGCGCAACGTCTACCGCAAGCTCTCGATCAACTCGCGGGCTGAGCTCAAGGAAGCCATGGGCCAGCTGCTAACTGGCCCCCTTAATGCCGATCGCGGCGATGCCTCAGCGCCGCTCAGCAGTCAACGAACTCCCGAACCGCCGATCGCGCCTACTTGACGCCAACTAGTTTGCAATGCAAAGCTAATGGCGGAACAGGGGAGGCGGCGATGAGCGACGAGACCGGTGGCCGCGAGAGCGTCGGCGGCGGAACTGATGGCCAGGGGAGTGGCGGCGGGACCGGTGGCCACGAAGCGGGTGGCGGGACTGGTGGCCAAGGAGCCGGCGGCGGCGGGAGCGGGCCCGGCGATCAGGCTGACTTCAGCCAGCGCTCACCAGACCCGGGCGAGTTGCTCGGCGAGGTCAGGGCCATCCGGCGCAAGGCGCGGCTAACCAGGCATGCCTACTGGTTCCCGCTGGTGCTGTTCGGGCTCCTGACCGTTGCGTCGATCCCGTTCTACCTGCCACGCAACGGCTCCGGGCTGATTGCGCCTATCGGCCCGCTGGTGCGATTCCTTGGGAACCTTGGCGTGTTCGGCGGACCGGCCGTCGG
>JASHXW010000473.1 GCA_030043395.1 Streptosporangiaceae bacterium | reverse complement strand
CGTCCAGGGTGGCGCAGCCGATCAGGTTGCAGCTGACCATCGTGACGCCCGCGAATGCGGGGTGGCAGTGGGCGTCCTGGAAGCCGGGCAGCAGGGCCCGCCCGGCCAGCCTGATGTGCTCGGTCCGCGGACCGCTGAGGTCTGCGAACACCCCGTCGCCCGCAACGCCCACCGCGGCGATGACGCCACCGGACACGGCGACCGCAGTGGCTGGCTGCCCGTCAGGCGCGGCGGCACGGACCATGCGGCGGCCCGTGGCGTCGGCCGTGTAGACGGGCCCGCCGCTGAAGATCACGTCCGCGTACCCCGGCATGAGCCCTCCTGGTCGTCGCTGCGTCCGCTCCCGCCGCTGCGCAGCAGTAGAGCAGCAGTAGATCAGCTAGCCCGGTGCCCCGCCACTTCCCCAGGAGCCGCAGGTGGAAATGCCGCCCGGCCCAGCGAACTGGGCCGGGCGGCACGCCCGGTGAGTGCCGTCAGTTGTTGCCGTAGTAGCTGACGCTCTGGCTGGGAGTCTGGTTGAACAGGCAGATCTTGTGCAGCGACTCGCAGATCGAGAGCTGCCGGCTCACGTCGCCGACGTTGTGCTGGTTCTGGAACCCGCCGACGTAGTGGATCCACTTCCCCCAGAGGCTCGGGTACTGGTCGGTGTAACCGAGGTTCGGCACCAGCTTGATGCCGTCCTTGCGCAGGCCGATCCCGACCACCTTCAGCATCGAGAACATGGCAGCCTGCACGCGTGCCGCCGTCGGGTACTTGGCCGGAGTGCCATAGCCGTTGTTGTCCACGGCGTTGTCGCCGAACACGTACTTCCAGCCGTTGGCCTTCGCGTCGGCGGCAACCGTCCGCAGCCATGCTTCCTGGTAGCCGCGGTTGCCGAAGTTCATCACGTACTGGGTGGGGAAGCCGCTCTCGGTCAGCAGCTGCCCGCTCGAGGTGCGCAGGAACCAGTTCCTGTGGTGGCGCCAGGCCCAGCAGAAGCCGATGCCTCCGGCGTAGTCCCGAGCGTCCTTGACGCCATGCGGGCAGATCACGCCGTTGACGATGCACGACTGGCCACCGCCCAGGCTGGTGCCGCAGTCGGTCTCGCGGGTGGAGGTCAGGTCCTTGTAGACGAACACCTTCACGCCGCCCTTGGCCGTGATGCGGCGGCCCCAGCGCGCCTTCCAGTCGTTCAGGATGACTGCCTTGTAGTGATGCGCCGTCGCAGTCCAGTTGAACTGCTGATTCTCCAGGTCGAACAGGCCCTGACCCTGCCAGCTCGAGGTCGATGAGGCGGACGCGACTGGCGCCGCCGCTACTGCTACGCCGATGCTGGCCAGGCTCAGCACCGCCGCGATCATGTACTTCCGCAAAACCAGGTTCCTCTCGGGCTCCGCAAGGCTCTTCGCGAGCTCCCGGTGAGCGCCACGCCGCAGGGACAGGGCGGGTGGTACGCCCGAGATGATAGGGCATAAGTCCTGATAGATATAGCTATAAATATTATTAACAAGCTTTTGAGTGTTTACGGTCTGGGTGCCGCCAACCTGACAGCGGGTCGGCGGAGTCCGCCAGCTTCCCGGGAGCGCGCCATGTGGCAGAGTTCGTCCATGCGACCTGTGGCGGAAACCAAGTACGGGCCGGTACGCGGCCAGACGCGCGACGGCGTGTCCAGCTTCCTTGGCATCCCTTATGCCGCGAGCCCGACTGGCGCGCGCCGGTTCCAGGCCCCGGAGCCGCCACAGCCCTGGTCCGAAGTCAGGGAGGCTTCCGCGTTCGGGCCCACCCCGCCCAAACCGGACTATGGTGTCCCGTACGACAAGCTGCTGCCCGAGCAGAACATCCCTGGCGAGGACTGGCTGAACCTCAGCGTCTGGACGCCTGACCCCGAAGCGGCCGGCCTACCGGTGATGGTGTGGATCCACGGCGGCGCCTTCGCCAACGGGAACTCGGCCGTCACGCTCTACGACGGGCACCCGTTCGCCAGGGACGGCGTGGTCTTCGTCGGCATTAACTACCGGCTCGGAGTCGACGGCTTCGCGCTGATCCCGGGCGCTCCGGCCAATCGCGGCCTGCTAGACCAGATCGCGGCCCTGGAATGGGTCAGGGACAACATCAGTGCCTTCGGTGGCGATCCGGCGAAGGTGACGGTCGCCGGGGAGTCTGCCGGGGCGATGAGCGTGGTCACGCTGCTCGCGATGCCCCGGGCCGCGGGACTGTTCGCGCAGGCCATCGCGCAGAGCGGCTCGGTCCAGTCCGCCGCGCTCCCGGATGACGCGGCAAAGGTCACCGCCGAGCTGATCAGCGCGCTTGACCAGGCCGGGGTGCACGTGCCCGCGGATGCCAGCGCCAGCGACCTGGCTGAGGTCGACCTTCAGGATCTGGTGGCTGCCCAGGCCGCAGTATCCCTCGCGCTGTCCGCCAGCCCGGATCCGGCCAGGTTCGGGGCCAGCGTGGTGGCGAGCTCGCTCGCGTTCGTGCCCGTGATCGACGGCGACTCGCTGCCCTCGCATCCGCTGGAGGCCATCGCAGCTGGCTCCGGCTCAGGCGTGCCTTTGCTGATCGGGACCAACGCCGAGGAGTTCAGGTTCTTCCTCGTACCCACTGGAATGATCAGCATGATCAACGACGAGGTGCTCACCGACATGGCGCCGCGCTTCGGCGCGACTAGCGAGGTCATTGCCACGTACCGGGCAAACCGGCCGGAGGCCACGCCGGGAGATGTTCTCGCCGCCCTGATCACCGACGCGTACTTCCTGCGGCCCGCCGTGGCGGTGGCGCAGGCCCGCGCTGGCGGGCCGGCTCCTACGTACTTCTACGAGTTCACCTGGCGCAGCCCTCTCGTCGGGGCCGGGCACGCGATCGAACTCCCCTTCGTTTTCGACAATCTCGCCGCGGAGGGTGCAGAAGAGCTGATCGGCGACAGCGCGCCGCAGTCTCTCGCACGCGATATGCACGCGGCATGGGTCCAGTTCGCTGTGAGCGGCGATCCCGGATGGCCTGCGTCTGACGCCAGCCGCCCGGTCCGCATTTTCGACGCGGCCGGGGGGTCGGTCAGCCGTGACCCGCACGGCGATGAACTCGCCGCATGGTCAGGGTGACCCGCGCAGCTTCATGGCCTGCTCAGCTCACCCGCTTCCCAGGAGCACCATTTGCCCAGCTCATCCGGTTGCTCGGGTCCCCTTACGCCGCGCACTCACGGCAAATCGGCTCGCCGCCCCTGGTCTCAGCAAGCTGGCTCCTGTGGTGCACAAGGAAGCAGCTAGAGCAAGTGAACTCATCTGCCTGCCGGGGGATCACCCGGACCGACAGATCCTCATTCGACAGGTCGGCTCCCGGCAGCTCAAGGGACTCGGCAGCATCGTCGGGATCGAGGTCAATCGAGGTCGACGACTTGTCCATCCGGCGTGCCTGGAGTTCCTGCAGGCTGTCTTCACTGAGGTCTTCGTCAGTCTTCCGCGGGCTGTCGTAATCGGTAGCCATGGTGGCTTTACTCCTCCGTCGTAATCATCGTCGCGGCTATGCAACGCTTTCGCGGCCCTGGTTGTGCCCGAATCCGGCGGGGAATTCTGTCACGTCCCAGCAAGAGCTACACGTAGCGGGCTACCTCCGCGGTTCGTGTCGCACCGGAATTACGCTCAGATCACGTTTGGCTACGGATCATTGCGTTTCAGTCCAGCTCGCTATCCCGCTCGGGGTCCAGCGCGAGCAGCAGATCGTGCAGGTCGCCGAATAGCCCCCGCCCTGCCGCGACCGTCATTGACGGGCCGGCCGGCTTGCCGCCGAGGCCGCCCACGATAGCCCCCGCCTCGCGCGCGATGAGCCCGCCTGCCGCGATGTCCCAGTACTGCACGCCACGCTCGAAGTACCCGTCGACCTGCCCGGCAGCCAGGGAGCACAGGTCAACCGCGCAGGCCCCGTTGCGCCTGATGTCCCGTACCCTCGGCAAGACCCCGCTAAGCACCTGGCCCTGCACCGCACGCCGGCCAGGCTCGTAGCCGAACCCGGTGGCGATCAGCGCCCGGCCAAGCGGCACGTCGGCATTGCATGCAAGGGCAACCCGCTCGCCGAGCTGCCCGTCGCCGACCCCAGCCATGTCGCGCCGCCAGGAGCCCCCGCGGAGTACCGCCCCGAACAGCGCGCGGCGCCTAGGCGCGCAGACCGCTCCGGCGACAATCTGGCCGGCGACTTCGGCCGCGATGCTGACGGCCCAGTCGGGCAGGCCGTACAGGTAGTTGACAGTCCCGTCGAGCGGGTCGACGATCCACCTGACCTCCGTGCCGCCCTCGACCGGGCCGCCCCCGGTCTGGCCGCCTTCCTCGCCCAGTATCGCGTCGCGTGGTCGTTGCGCCAGGATCCGCTCCCTGATCAGCAGCTCAGCGGCCTGATCCATCTCGGTGACGACATCAGTGGGGCTGGTCTTGGTTCCGACGACCGACGGCCTGCCGTGGGCGCTAGCCAGCAGCTCCCCCGCCTCGACGGCCACGGCGCTGGCCAGCTCAAGCAGCGCGGCCGGATCGGGGGCCAGGTGATGCTCCGCCGGCGAGTTCATGGCCTGGACGGGCGCCAGCCGGGACCGCCGCAGCATTGCCCTGCACAGAACCGGGGTGCCGCGAGGTCGCGCAGAGCCTGCTCGCCGGCACCCTCGTGAACCTGCCTGACCAAGGCGGAGATCATCGAGACGAACCTGGGGTCCGTCCCGGGCGTCGCCGCCCTGGCCATCGGCAGCCCGAGCTGCCGCGCCGTCTGCGCAGCCTCCACGTCCAGGTCGAATATGACTTCCATGTGATCGCTGACAAAGCCGATAGGGATAACGACTACCCCCGCCGACCCGCCGTCCGCCAGGCTGGTCAGGCGCTCGCAGACATCAGGACCCAGCCAGGGCACGGAAGGTGGCCCGCTCCGGCTGGAGTAGGCCATGTGCCAGCTCGTTCGTCCCAGCCCTGCCGCTACCACGCTGGCGACCTCGGCGAGCTGCGCCGGGTAGGCGCCGCCGTCCGGCCCGCTGACCGCCGACATGGCCTCCGGGATGCTGTGGGCCGTGAAGACCAGGTCCGCGCGATCCCGCGCGGAGTCCGGGAGCGCCTGCAAGGCCAGGGCCGCGGACGCCGTGAACGATTCCGCGAACGCCGGATGCCGGAAGTAGGGCGGGATCTTGTAGGCAACCGGCGCCTTCGCCCCGACGGCGGCGCGAGCCCGGTCGATGTCGTCCAGATACTGCCTGCAACTTGAGTACGAGCTGTACGCCGAGGTCGCGAACGCGATCACCGCCTCGATGCCGTCGGCGGCCATCGCGCGCATGGTGTCGGCCAGGTACGGCTCCCAGTTCCGGTTGCCCCAGTACAGCGGCAGGTCGATGCCGCCGGCCGCGAATTCCTTCTCGATCGCGCCGAGCAGTTCCCGGCACTGTGCGTTGATCGGGCTGACCCCGCCGAACCGCTGGTAGTGCTCGGCTACGTCGGCCAGCCTGCTGTCCGGGACACTCCGGCCGGCAGTGACGTTCCGCAGGAACGGCATGACGTCATCGGGACCCTCCGGGCCGCCGAAAGACACGAGCAGGAACGCGGTTCTCGGCGCCATGCCCATCATCCAACCAGGCCGGGCCGGGTCACGGCGTGCAGGCATGCGGCGCGGTGCAGGGTCAGCGGTACTCTGCGGCGTACTGGGATGCGAGCGCCAGCACCTCGTTCACGTACCACTGCGCGTGGTTGTAGTCGAAGATCGCCTGCGACAACCCGGCTGAGGTCCCTGCGCCGTCCGCGCAGAGCATCCTCGCCGCGGCAGGCACGGCGTCCAGCGGGTTCATGATGTTCGGCGGGCCTGCCGGGCCGAACCCGTCGATGCCCCATTCGGCCCAGGTGGATGGCAGGAACTGCATCGGGCCAAGCGCTCCGGCGCTGGACGGCCCCATGTTCTGGCCGTCCGCACTCTCGATCTGGCCGATCGCGGCCAGCACGGTCCACGACAATCCAGGACAGTACTTCTGCGCGGAATCCTGGAACAGCTGCAGGTAGCTGGTGATCTGAGCGGGCCGCACGGTCGTCACGGGCAGCCGCTGCCCGCGCAGGTCGACCACCCTCGCGCCTGTTCCGAGCACGACCTTGACCTGCGCCCTGAGTGCGGCCATGCTCGGCCCGGGCGCGCTGATCAGCGCGGCCACCCGGTGTACCAGGCCCAGCTTGGCCGACAGCGCCTGGTTGACCAGGACATCGACACCGTCGATGCCAAGGTTCGCCGCTGCCGCGAACTTGACGGGCAGCGAAGCCCGGCCGGTCAGCTCATAACTGTGCCCGGCCGCGAGATGCAGGGATGCGGTGGCCTGGCTGGAGGCGATGAAGTCGCCTGCGGCCAGGTCCGTCCACAGCTTCTGGTCGGTCGCCGACGCGAGCGGGACCCAGGACCTGAACTGATCGGGATTCACCCCGATCACGCTGGCCTGCCGCCCAGAGACGCTGATCTCGGCGCCGTCGAACGTGATCATCTTCCTGACGCCCTTGATCTGGCGCAGGCCGGCGATCTGCGGGCCGGTCAGGCCGCTGGGCATGACGATCAGCAAGTCAGGCAGGATGATGCCGCTGTAGCTGGCCTTGGTGGCCGCCGACGGCCTCGGGCTAGCAGAAACGCTGAGGCCGCCCTGCCCTGGGAACATGTCGATGCCCGCTGGCAGCTCCCGCCTCTCGCCGCCCGGCCGCCCGAAGACGCCGGCAGCGGTGAGAGCGATGATCACGGCGAAGGTTGCAACGACCGCGACGCTGGCCAGGCGAACCGGACGCGGGACCGAACGCCACGGCACAGCACGGCTGTGCCGGCGCACGCGCCGCAGCAGAGTTCGCATCGCAGTCCCCATTTTAAGGTCCATGACCCCGTTTCGGACTGGATACGCGTCCAGCCCCGCCGATACCCAGAACCCAGGGACAAACTACCTGGCCCCTACCGATACGGTCGAGGGCGGGAGGCGGAACGATGACGCAGGTCCGTACCCGGCGCGGGGACCGGGGCAACGGCGATCAGCCCGCACCCAGCCGTAATCCCTACCTTGACCTGCTGCGCAACCCTGGCGCGCTCGCTTTCTCCGCCAGCGCGTTCGTCGGCCGGATGTCGATGTCGATGTACGGGCTGGGCACCGTGCTGCTGATCGCGTCGATGACCGGGAGGTACGGCCTGGCCGGCCTGGTCGCCGGAGCCGGGTCCCTCGGTTATGCCATCTTCGGGCCGATCCTGGCCCAACTGGCTGACCGGCTCGGCCAGCGCCGGGTGCTGCTCGCTCAGGCGTGCGTCTTCGGGCTGAGCGGTGCCGCGTTCGTCGCCAGCGCCGAGCTGCGCGCCCCGGTCTGGCTGCTCGTCCTGACGGGCACTCTCTCGGGCGGCTCGATGCCGGCGCTCGGCAGCATGGTGCGGGCCAGGTGGAGCAGCCTCGTCGGCAACGACAGCCAGCGGCTGCATACGGCGTTCGCGCTCGAGTCGGTGAACGACGAGCTGATCTTCGTCATCGGCCCGGCGCTCGTCACGCTCCTCGCGACCCAGGTCCTGCCCGCATCGGGCATCGGGACGGCCATCGGAATCTGCTTCGTCGGGACGCTGTTGTTCGCCGCCCAGCGCAGCACGCAGCCCGCGCCGCTGCCGAGGAGGCCAGGAGCGCGTCCTCGACGGGTCGGCAGGCCGAGCATCCCGGCTGGCGGGCTGATCACCCTCGCGCCAGCGTTCCTGCTGCTCGGCTCGATGTTCGCCAGCATCGACCTGAGCACGGTGGCCTTCGCGACCGAGCTCGGCCACAAGCCCTTCGCGGGCCTGATCCTGGGTACCTACGCTCTCGGCAGCGCCACCGGGGGCCTGTGGTACGGATCACGGCACTGGAAGGCCCCGATCGGGCGCCGGTTCACGATCACGGCCGCAATTTCGGTCACCGGGTTCTCGACGTTCTGGGCGATGCCCGGACTGCTGGCGCTAGACGGCGTCGGTTTCCTGGCTGGCCTGGCGATCGCGCCGACTCTCATGGCCGGGTACTCCATACTTGAGCGCCAGGCTCCCGAGCACCGCCGCACCGAGGCAATGGCCTGGCTCGGTTCGACGATCTCGGTCGGCGTGGCGCTCGGCTCGTCGCTGGTAGGCCGCATCATCGATGCCCATGGTGCGCGCTGGGGGTTCGCCTTCGCGGCCTCCTGCGGCGTGGTCGCGGTGCTAGTCTGCCTCGCCGGCCTCGGCAAGCTGCGGACCGAGCAGGATCACGAACAGGACATTCGCCATGACCAGCAGCAACACGACAGCCTGGCATAACTGGGCAGGCAACGTCAGCGCCCAGCCCGCCCGGGTCGCGGCGCCGGGTTCGGCGGCGCAAGTCGCCGACGAGGTGAGAAGAGCTGCTGCGGATGGCCTGCCGATCAGGATGCACGGCACCGGGCACTCCTTCACACCGACGGCCTGCACGGATGGCGTCCTGCTCGACCCTGGCAGCCTGACCGCGATCAGGTCGGTCGACGCCGAGGCCGGGCTGATCACGGTCGAGGCCGGCTGCCCGCTGCACGTGATGAACGCCGA
>JASHXW010000472.1 GCA_030043395.1 Streptosporangiaceae bacterium | reverse complement strand
GCGCGCTCCACCAGCTCGGCGTTGCTCGTGACCGGCCGCCCGCGGGAGAAGGTGATCGTGTCCTCCATCCCGACCCTGAGCTGCCCGCCGGCCGCGAGCGCGGCCAGCATCACCGGAAGCGTCGTCCGCCCCACGCCGGTGGCGGACCAGGTCGCGCCTTCCGGCAGCGCCGCCACGGCCTGAACCAGCGTGGCCGCGTCCCCGGGCATCCCGCCGGGGACTCCCATCACCAGATCGCAGTGCACGTGCCCGCCGAACGGTGCCCCGTACTTGTCGAGCAGCCGGTGCAGCGCCGCCACGTGGCCCATGTCGAAGAGCTCGAATTCAGGCACCACGCCGCGCTCCTGGGTCCGCTCGTACAGCTCGCACATGAAGGGCCACGGGTTCATGAACACGTCGTCGCCGAAGTTCACCGTGCCGCAGGTCAGCGAGCAGCCGTCAGGAGCCGCGTCGAGCACCGCCAGGCGCCGCTCGTACGGGTCGGTGACCGCGCCGCCAGTGGAGAGCTGCACGATCAGGTCGGTCGACTCGCGGAGCGCGTGGACGGTCTCGGTCAGCCGCCCTATGTCCAGCGTGGGCTGCGCGTCAGCTCCCCTGATGTGCACGTGGATGATCGCCGCTCCAGCCTCGCGGCACTCCTTGGCGGTCGTGACGAGCTCGTCCAAGGTCACCGGAAGGGCGGGCACGGCCCCCTTGTCGAGCTCGGCGCCGGTCGGGGCGACGGTGATCATCGTGGCTGGTCGCTTGCTGCCTTGCGCTGTCATCGGCGAGAGAATGCCTTTCACTAGGCCCCTGACCTGGGACTACAGGCTCAGGATGGCTCCATGCACGCAAAGACAGTATCAGCCGCATGTGCTCGCGGCTCTCCCCAGGAGCCCCGGCGACTCCCCGCCATTCCTGCCCCGCCAGAGCGCAAATCTGCTCACACTTTGAACCAGGCCGGCCAACCGCCCGTGAGAACGGATAACCGTATCGCGACAACTCCCCGCTGGCTTGTCGAGATAGCCGATTGGGCTGCGCAAAGCAGCATCGCGTCGCAGAGTTGCCGCCTGTCGATAGGAGCCGCGAATGCGACGACCGCTGGTGTTCTCGCGCCGTTCCGGATCAAGGCCCAGGCATCGTTCCGCCTTGGTGGTCGCCACGGCGGCTACCGCGCTGGCCGCCGCTCAGGCTGGCAGCGCGCTCGCCGCGCCAGCGTCGGCCACCCCGCGTGCGGCGGCATGGCACCCGCTCACGAGGGCAGAGGCAGCCAGGCTCTCGGTTCATGTCAACCACGCCGTGATCGTGTTCATGAAGAGACAGCCGGCCCTTGCGCCTGGCCGGCCTGCTGCGATGGCAGCGCGATCCGCGGCGATCGCGGCCAGCCAGGCCCCGCTGCTCAGGGAACTGCGGGAAACGCATGCGACCCGCATCATCACCTACCGGCTCGTGAACTCCTTCGCCGCGACCGTGTCGGCCGGCGAGGAAGCGCGGCTAGCGGCCAACCCGAACGTGGCCAAGGTGATACCGGACGAGATCATCCAGGGCCCGGCCGGCTCGCAGGCCGGCCCGGTCGGAACGGCAAAGTCCGCACCCGTCAAGCCAATCCGGGGAACCTGCCTGAAGCACGGCAAGGCCCAGCTTGAGCCGCAGGGGCTGTCGCTCACTGGCGTCGCCTCGCCGGACCGGCATGCCAAGACGGCCCGGTCGCTGGGCATAACCGGCGCAGGCACGACGGTGGCCTGGATTGCCGATGGCCTCGACCCGCGCAACGTCAACTTCATCCGCAAGGACGGCAAGTCAGCCTTCTCCTTCTACGAGGACTTCACCGGCGACGGGACGAAAGGACGGTCCGGCGCGGGCGGTGAGGCTTTTGGCGACGCGAACACCATTGGCGGGCAGGGCCTGCACGTGTACAACGTGCAGCACTTCAGCAAGCAGGGCCTGACGGTGCCGTGCGATGTCAGGATCGAGGGCGTCGCTCCCGGAGCGAGCATCGAGGGCTTGCGCGTATTCGGGTTCAGCGACAGCACCACGACGTCGGCATTCCTGGACGCGATCAACTTCGCGAGCGTTGTTCATCCGGCCAACGTGATCAACGAGTCCTTCGGCGAGAACGGATTCCCTGACTCCAACACCACCGACGCGGTCAAGGAATTCGACAACGCGGCGGTCGCGCTCGGCATCACCGTCGTGGTCTCTAGCGGCGACTCGTCCCCGAGCAGCACGATCGGCTCGCCAGCGACGGACCCCGAGGTCATCTCCGCCGCTGCGACCACCGACCTGCGGTCGTATGCCATGAGCAATTACAGCCAGATCAACATGTTCGCCAAGGGCTGGCTGAACGACAACATCGCACCATTCAGCTCAGGCGGCTTCGACGCTTACGGCAATACCGTGGATGTCGCCGCTCCCGGCGACTCGAGCTTCGCTTCCTGCTCGACGAACCTCAAGTTCTTCCCCGAATGCGCGAGCTTCGGCGGGAAGGCCACCGGCGTCGAGTTGTTCGGCGGCACCAGCGAGTCCTCGCCGTGGATCGCTGGCGTCGCTGCGCTTATCTACCAGGCCTACCGCAAGACGCACCATGGAAGCTCGCCGTCACCGGCGCTGGTCAAGCAGATCATCATGAGCACGGCGACGAACCTCGGCGCGCCGGCTTACGAGCAGGGCGCTGGCCTGGTCAACGCCTACAAGGCCGTGCAGCTGGCCGAGTCCTACGGCCTGTCGCACCGGATCGGCAGCACGTTGCTGACCACGGTCAAGAGCGTGAGCCCGGCTGGCTCATCGCCCCGGCAGGGTCAGGTCAACGCCGTCGGCTTCCCCGGCACCCCTGTGACGGCGACCGTCGACGTCACGAACACGGGCGCGACCGGCCAGGTCGTGCACGTCTCCGGGCGGGCTCTGGGGCCAGCCGCCCACGTGCAGAACAGAAGGGTCGTGCTGGAAGACCGGAGCAAGAAGTTCGTCGATGCCTTCGGGTTCACGAACAACTACGCCGAGACGCACTTCACCGTCCGTCCCGGCCAGGACCGGCTGGTGGCGTCGATCGCCTACCCGGCGCCGACGCTGAACTTTAACGCGGCGGTCAGGTTCGACCTGATCTCGCCGAGCGGCAAGCTGGCGGTCCAGTCCGAGCCGCAGGGCACCAGCAACTTCACAACCGACGACGTGCTGCACCCGCAGGCCGGCCGCTGGACCGCGGTCATCTACGACCAGGTCAAGAAGGAGCAAGGCACGACGGGCACGATCCGGTTCCAGGTGAGTACCCAGAAGCTGGTTGCGTTCGGCCATGTCAGCCGGTCGTCCTTCCACCTTGCCGCCGGGCAGACTAGCTCGTTCACGTTCACGGCCAGGACGCCTAGTACCCCAGGCGACGCCGCCGGGTCGGTTGACATCAACTCGGGCTCGGTTGCCGTCACCCTGCGCAGCCTGGTCAACGTGACGAGCGGCGGCACGTTCAGCGGGACGCTGACCGGCGGCAACGGGCGCGACGACCTGCCTGGTAACGGGCAGATCGACTACTACGAGTTCGACGTGCCGTCGGGCTCACCCAACGTGAGCGCGTCGGTCAACCTCACCAACGACGGTCAGCGCCAAATCAACGCTTACCTGGTGGAC
>JASHXW010000471.1 GCA_030043395.1 Streptosporangiaceae bacterium | reverse complement strand
GCAGGGGGCCACCGCACCGGCCCAGTAGAGAGCGGCCAGACGATGTCGGTGGCGTTGACCGCTCGCGGGCACGGCGACACCGGGCCGTTCAGCCGGATCTACTCCTGGTTCCAGCCTGTCCGGGGCAAGGCCAAGCCGGTCACGCTGACTTTCCGCAAGTACGGCAAATCGCAGGAAATTCCGAGCTCGGCGCGGGTGCCTTGCAGCGGAAAGGGCAAAGCGGTATTCAGCTCCTGCCCTTACCTGGCCCCATGCGCCGCCGGATTCATTCCGGACACCCTAAGCGTGACCTTCGACAACGTAGCCGCGAGCAGTTCTGGTCGCCGATCGGTCAGTAGTCCCTGATTTCCTCGGAGATGTCCTCGGTGATTTCCTCGGGGATGAGCGGCTCGGTGTCGTCAGCGACCGCCTCGGCGGCGATTGGCTCGTCTGGCGTTGCGGTGGTGGTCGCAAATCCGGTTCCCGGGTTGAGCGCCCTGCGCATCACGTATCGGCTGCGACCCTGGCCGCGTCCACGCTGCACCTGCTGGATATGTAGCTGCCTGCGCATCCAGCCATAGCCGCGCCTCGGCACGGCGAGGCCAACGATGCCGGTGAGCATGATCACCCAGCCAGCGACCTGGATGTTGAGGAAGGAAGGGTGCCCGTTAACCGCGAATGCCAGGATGGCGCCGACGGCTATCACTGCGAGTCCCGTCGCCATGCGCATCGCTACTCCTGTCTCCCGGCGAGCCTGGTTCGGCTACGGCAGCTACCTGAATCTCGCCTGCGCAAACGAATTGCCGGCTTGCTGGCAGCCTCGTCGCTACTTGCCAGGCTGGTACTTGGCCGGCAGGAGCGGCGCCTTGCACAAAGCAGCCTGGTGCGCCGTTGCCGGGGCCGGGTGCCAGCGCTGCGCGCAGCGCGGGGTGCTGATGCTGACCACGGCGAAGATCGCGACGACCGCCATCAGGCAGGCAAGCAGCGCGAGGGACCTGAGGCCTCCGGCGCTGGCGCGGATCGCGCTCCCGCAGCCGGTTCCGGCGCCGGCCCGCGCGGAACCCGGATGAAACAGGCCACGCCAGGGGCGCTCGCGTGGCACCAGCCGCTCGTGCCGGGGGACCGCATCGTCGGCATTCAGCCTGGTGAAGATCCTGAACATGCCCGCGAGGCGCGGATCACGAGCCTCGATGGCCTTGTCGATGGTGGCTAGGGCACGCTGCTGTTTTTCTGGCAAGCTCACCCTTCGCCGCTGCCCTGTATTCAACGGGCCAAACGCCGGCGCCACAGGGTCCTGGCCAGCAGGTAGGTTCGGCGTGTAAGCGAGAACCCCAGCTGCGAGGACCTTATCCATGACCTTCGCGATCGAGGCCGAGGGCCTGGTCAAGCGGTTCGGCAAGACGCTGGCAGTGGACCGCGTCGACCTGGCCGTCCACCCCGGTGCGGTGTTCGGCCTGCTCGGGCCGAACGGGGCCGGAAAGACAACGGTCGTCCGGATCCTTGCCACGCTGCTGAAGCCTGATGCCGGCTACGGCCGCGTGTGCGGTGCCGACGTAGTCAGCCAGGCCAACCGGGTCCGCGAGCAGATCGGGCTGACCGGGCAGTACGCGGCTGTGGACGAGGACCTGACCGGATTCGAGAACCTGCTGCTGATCGGGCGGCTGCTCGAGATCCCGCGGCGCGAGGCGCGGCAGCGGTCGCTGGAACTGCTCGAGCGCTTCGACCTGGCTGACGCGGCCGGACGGTCGGTCAAGACGTACTCCGGTGGCATGCGACGTCGGCTTGACCTGGCCGCGAGCCTGGTCCAGCGGCCGGCCGTGCTGTTCCTCGACGAGCCGACCACCGGCCTCGACCCGCGCAGCCGCGGCGAGGTCTGGGTCATGATCAGGGAGCTCGTCGCCGAGGGCACCACGGTGCTGCTGACGACTCAGTACCTGGATGAAGCCGACCGGCTTGCCACCGAGATCGCCGTCATCGACCACGGCCGGGTGATCGCCAGCGGAACGTCGGCAGACCTCAAGGCCAGGGTCGGCAAGCAGACTCTGGACGTCCGCCCGGCCGATCCGGCTGACCTGGCGCCGGCCGCAAGGATCATCGAGGAGGCGGCCGGGCAGGCGCCCACGAGGTCCGAAGGCGACCCGGGGCTGTTGTCCGTGCCGGTCGACGACGCTCAGATCCTGCCTGTTGTCGTCAACCGCCTGGAGGCGGAGCGGATCGAGGTGACCGAGCTGGCGCTGCGCCTGGCCAGCCTGGACGAGGTGTTCATGGCGCTGACCGGGCACGCCACCGAGGAGGACTCCCGATGACGACGATCGCCATGAGAGATCCGGCTGGGCCGGCCGGCCCGGCGACGGCCCGTCGCTCTCGCAGGATGACGCCAGCACGGGCGCTGCGGCACTCGCTGACGCTGGCATGGCGGTCGGTGGTCAGGGTCAGGCGCAATCCCGAGCAGTTGCTGGACGTCACGCTGCAGCCGATCGTGCTGGTGACGATGTTCGTCTTCCTGTTCGGCGGCGCGATCCAGGGCGGCAGGCATGCCTACCTGCAGTACGTGCTGCCCGGCATCATGGCGATCACCGTCATCTTCGCCAGCGTGGGCACCGGCATCGGCCTGAATACCGACGTCACCAAAGGCATCTTCGACCGCTTCCGCAGCCTGCCGATCTCCCGCTCGGCCCCGCTGACCGGCACGATCATGGGCGACTTCGTCCGCTATGTCGTCTCGATCGGCATGGTGTTCGCCTACGGGTCGCTGCTCGGATTCCGGGTCGGCACCAACGCGCTGTGGACACTCGGCGCGTTCGGGCTGATGTTCGCATTCGGATTCGCCATTGGCTGGATCTGGCTGCTGCTCGGCCTGTACGTGAAATCTCCGCAGAGCCTGCAGGGCTTCGGGTTCATCGTCATGTTCCCGCTGACCTTCGGCAGCAACGTGTTCGTGAAGACCATTACGCTGCCAGGCTGGCTGCAGGCCTGGGTCAAGGTGAACCCGGTGACCGCGCTGACCAGCGCCGTGCGCGCGCTGGTGCTCGGAAATCTGCCGATCGCCACGCCGGTGTGGCACTCGCTGGCCTGGTGCGCGGCGATCATCGTGGTGTTCGCGCCGCTCGCCGTACGCCGCTACCGGCACATCGGTTAGGTCGCTAAGGACGAATCCGCGGCATCATTCCTGCGTCCCCGGCCGTGACGGGGGGCGTACGGGCCGTGCGCCGGGCGGACGTCGCCCCGATGAGGCCGTGTCGGAGCGACGAGGGTACCGCCGAGCGGTCCGGTTTGCAGCGGGCGGGCGGCAGCCTGCTCAGCCCCGCCGAACGAGGACAGGGCCGGATCATCGAGCGTGGCAGCCCGCGTGCCGCTCGCAGCTGGCGGGAGCCGCACGATCGCCAGCACCGACAGCATGAGCAGCAGGACCAGGAGCGCCAGGGTGCCCTCCAGCGCCATGACTCGTGCAGCACTGCTCATCGCGGTCCCCAGGGCGCGCTAAGGGCCAGCGGCCGAAATTCCATACTGATGTCGTATCACCGGACCAGCGGAAATGCCACGGGAAGTTTGCTGGCGAGAACTGTTCGTGAGGAGCGGGGCGGCAATTTAACCTTCGGAGAGCGTCTCGCCGTGCGGCCGGTCCGTGAGCAGGACTGGCCGGGCGCGCCGGGACAGCAGTTCCTGACTTTCCCCGCTTTTCATGCCGCTGATGAGCGGGGAGTGGGCCAGCAGGAACGCGCCGGCGAACGCGACGAGCAACGACAGTGCCTCCAGCGGCCCGGCTGCGCCTCTGGTCTGCAAGTTGTCGCCGAACAGCCCGACGCCGATCAGGATGCTGGCCAACGGGTCAACCAGGACGAGCGTGGACTGCGACGCGACGATCGGACCAGCATGAATGGCGTTCTGAGTCAGGAACACGGCCAGCGCCCCGAAGGCAGCCAGGGCGTAGGTCTGCCAGTGCCGGTAGAGCCCTGTCCAGTCCACGCTCGCGTAGTCCGAAACAGCCTTGGTACATGCCGCGGTGAAGGCGTAGCCCACGGCCGCCGCGGTTCCGAACATGGCCGATCGCCACCAGGAAGGGCCGCGCAATGCGAGCATGACGCAAATTGTGATAGCTGCTACGGACGCGCCACCGGCTATTGCCCACTTCCATGCGGGCGGAGGCACCATGCCGTAGGAGGGATGAGCGAAGTACAAGAATCCGGAGAGGCCCGCGGTCACCCCGAGTGCGCCTAGCCATTCTCGCCGTCCCATCGGAAACCGGAACCAGATCGCGAGGATTATGGCGAGAAACACGAGCTCGATTGTCAGCACGGGCTGAACCTGCGAGAGCCGGCCCAGGTGCAGCGCGATGGCCTGCAGAACGAACGAGACGATCATGAGCGCGAATCCGAGCAGCCACACCTTGCGGCGCAACGCATAGGTCATCAGGCTCAGCCGCAACGTGGCACCCGAGGGCGCGGTCTCCACGCCCATGCGCTGGAAGACGCTGGTCAGCGCGTTGGCCAGGGCAGCGGCGAGAGCCAGGACATAGACCATCGGCCATCCCGCTCTCGTTACTAGCGCGAAATACTCAGTTCACTCTAAGGGTCACCTTAGTCGCCCCGTGAGTTGCTGCCGTGCTGGTAGCACGTAAGGCCTCAACAAGGCGGGCCGGTCATTGCTTCCTGAAAATCGCAGCTTGCTGGCCGGCAAACTTGCTGGATGGACGTCCGGGCGGCTCACTGTTCGGTGCCCGGAGTGCTTGTCGCCGAGTCCCGCGCCGGCGCCGCAGGGCGGAACGAGGAGACCAGCTTGGCGACCAGGGTGGCGAGGAAGATCTGGCCGGTCATCGCCTCGATCATCGCGACCGCCCGGCCCGCGCTCTTGTACGCGGTGAAGTCGCCATAGCCGAGGGTAGTGAGCGTCGAGAAGCTGAAGTACTGGAAGTCCGACGCCGAGTGCAGGTGCTCGTTGCTCGGCGCGAAGAAGCCCATGCCTCCCAGCCAGTACATCGCCGTGAAGAACGAAGCGAACATCAGGCCGATGATCAGGTACGTGCTGACCGCTCCGTAAATGCTCTGGATGGTCACCTCCGGCATGAGCAGGATTTGCTGAACTAGCAGCACAACGGTGATTAGCAGCAGCAAGCCGGTCCAGATGGCGGCCACGCCGTGCCCGACCGGGCCGCCCGTGCGGTCGACGATGATCACGATCGCGACCGAGGTGAGCAATCCGGCCGAGATCGCCAGGCGGGACGTTCGCCGGAACCGGGAGTTGCGAATGGCCAGCAACAAGACCGCGGTGAAAAGCACCACCTGCGAATCGATGAGCCACGGGGAAACGAAGAACGCCGACAGCAGATAGGAGGCGAGAAGTACGAGCAGCAGTGCCCCGTAGCGGTGGCGAATCCCTGGTTTCCTTGGCTGATTCGCCAGGCGCGTCCGGGCGCCCTGATCAGATTGACCGGACCCTGAGCCGCCAGCCTGACTGGGCTGATCGAGTTCGGGCTGGTCGGCTCCGCTAGGCGGCTCGCTGGCCGTGGTCCTCTCCTCTTCAAAGTGCACCCGAGCCCTGCCGCGGCGGACGCCGCGGCAGGGCTCGGTCTAGGCCGCTGCTCTCCTGCGCCAGGGGAGTCCTGGCTCAGGACCCTAGATGTCCCCTGGCCGGTACCTCGGCGCGAGGAGCGCCCAGATGATGAAGGCGTCAATGGCGATCATCAGGATCGACCAGACCGGCGAGAACGGGATGAACATGAAGTTCCCGACGGCGCTGATGACGGCCAGCACCACGCCCACCCAGCGCGCCCAGGCCATCCCGAGGAACACGCAGGTACCTGCGGCGAACAGGACGATGCCGAAGATCAGCTCGGCCCAGCCCCAGCCGTGCACCGACCACCGGTAGCTGTAGCCCGCCTCCGTGGTTCTCACGAATACGTGATGCGTCGAGAGCACCACGATCCCCATGGCGATGGACCAGAGCCCGCCGAGGAGCATCAGGGTGCCCGCCAGGGCGGTGCCCACGATCGCGGCGGTCCGGTGCTCAATGGCCCCGTGCCGGCCTGGAGCGCCGGCTGCGCGAGTCGGCTCCTGGCGCTCACGCGCGCGAGTTTGAGTCTGGGTCTGCCCTTGCGGGTAGTTTGTCCCCTGCTGGTACCCGGAGCCTTGCTGGTAGCCAGAGTCCTGCTGGTAGCCAGGGTCCTGGCCGGTTCCCTGCTGGTATCCGGTCCCTTGCCCGGCGTCCTGCTGGTATCCGCCGCTTTGCTCGGAACCTGAGCCCTGCTGGTAGCCGCCGCCTTGGCCGGAACCCTGCTCGTACCCGGACCCCTGCTGGTAGCCAGGACCTTGTCCCGCGCCCTGCTGGTACTCCCCGCCCTGCCCAGACTGATATCCGGTTGTTCCTCCGCTGGCGGGTTTATCTGGTGAATTACTCATGTCAGTGCAGCCCCCTCTCGCTAGCCGCGAGCAACTGCTCGCGGTCTACGCCCGCAGGCGCCGTGTTGCCATCCCCCGTGGCAGCCAGCGAGTGCTGTTATCTCGGGTCCTACCCCCGTGCGGGAGTAGAACGCATTCCCTACGTAATTGCTAGGCAGCGGCGAACTGCTCCTCGTCAGAGGAGCTGGCGCCCGTCCGGCGAAGCTGCAGCGCGGTGACTGCCATGACCACTCCGTACACGATCAGCCAGATGCCCATCACCGCCACCAGGATGGTGATCGAGATCGTGGGCCAGAACAGCACGATCAGGCCGGCGAACAGGCTGAGCACCCCGGCGATCACGGCAAGCGCCCGGCCGGAGGCCGGGCCGCCCAGCAGGCCTGCGGCGATGTCGGCAATGCCGTGCAGCACCCAGAACAGGCCGACGATCACGGCGAGCACGGCGATCGTCACGTGGTAGTGCCTGATGCAGTACAGCCCGATGATGATGGCCAGCAGCCCGATCAGCACATGTGCGACGCGCCTGCCGCCGCTTGCGTCATGCGCTGTGAAGCCGTCGATCAGGCGCAACATCCCGGCCACGATCAGGGATGCCCCGATCAGGACCGCGACAACTGTCAGGCTGGCCTTCGGCCATGCGAGCAGGATGATGCCCAGCACGATGCCGCCGAAGGCGGCGGCCATGAACGCTGGCCATGCGCTGCGGGCGAATTCCGGCTCGAAGTGAGCGTGCTCTGCTTCGGAGTCGGCCAGGTAGGCCCGACTTGGGTCGGCCTGCGCGCCGGAAGACGGCTGCACCGGCACCGATCCGTCCCAGCCAGTAGCGTGGCCCGCCTGATCGGGCCCGCTCGCCTGACCAGGCGTTGTCGCCTGATCGGAAATGCTCGCCTGGCCAGTCTTGCCCGGCCCGGTTGGATCCGGTGAGGACATCGGTACTCCTTTGGTGCGCCGTTGCCTCATGCTCTGGCAAACGGCGCGGGCCGATCACCACCCGTCGCGGGTGAATATGGTTACCAGGCCCTAGACTTGGCCGGCGAAGCCACCGCAGGGCTCAATCGCGTCAGAAGCCTTAGCCGCGCGGCGGCGCTTGACCTATCCGACCGGGAATCTCGAGCCACGAGCCAGGACCCGGTGATCCGAGGAGTGACCACGTCGTGAAGACCGACGTTGAGGAACTGAGCCCGACCCGTGTACGACTCACGGTCGAGGTGCCGTTCGACGAGCTCAAGACAAACCTGGACCAGGCGTACCGCGAGGTCGGCCGGCAGGTCCGGATTCCGGGATTCCGGCCGGGTCACGTTCCGCGCCAGATCCTCGATCAGCGGATAGGACGTGGTGCTGTCCTCGAGCAGGCGATCAACGACGCGGTGCCCGAGCTGTATGCCAAGGCCGTGCGGGACGCTCAGGTCGTCGCACTCGGCCAGCCTGAAGTCGAGATCACCAAGCTCGATGACGGCACGGAGATGGCCTTCACCGCCGAGGTCGACGTCAGGCCAAGCTTCGACTTGCCTGACCTTTCGCAGGTGCACGTCGTCGTGGAGGACGCCGAGGTCGGCCCGGACCAGGTTGAGGAGTACCTGCGGTCGCTGCGTGAGCGGTTCGCTTCGCTGCGCTCCGCTGATCGCCCGGCGCAGACGGGTGACTACGTGTCCATTGACCTGGCCACCCAGGTCGACGGCAAGCCGGTCGAGGACGCGCAGGCCTCGGGACTGTCCTATGAGGTCGGTAGCGCGGGAATCCTCGACGGCCTGGACGACGTGCTGGTGGGGATGTCGCCAGACGAGACCGCGACGTTCCAGACCGAGCTGCCGGGCGGCCAGTTCGAGGGCAGGGAAGCCGACGTCACCGTGACCGTCCGCAGCGTCAAGGTAAAGGACCTGCCCGAGCTGGATGACGAGTTCGCGCAGTCTGCCAGCGAGTTCAACACGGTCGGCGAACTGCGCGCTAACACGCGCAAGCAGATGGAGGCGATGCGCCGACTCGGTCAGGTGGGCCAGGCGCGGGACAAGGCGATCGAGGAACTGCTCAACAGGATCGACATCCCGCTGCCTGACGGCCTGGTCGAGCATGAGGTGGAGCGGCGCCGCGAGTCCTTCGAGCAGGACCTGCAGCAGGCCGGCCTGACGATGGATGACTACCTGGAGGGCCGGAGCCAGACCGAGGCCGACCTGGGCAAGGAGATGTCCGACGACGCGCGGCGCTCGGTCAAGGCACGGTTCATACTCGACCGGCTGGCCGAGCAGGAGGACCTCGGCGTCGAGCAGGAGGAAGTCGGCCAGTACATCACTCAGATCGCCTACCAGCAAGGCGTCTCGCCAGACCTGCTCGCCCGTCAGCTCAGCGAAACCGGCCAGCTCGTCGCCGTCGTCGGGGACGTGCTGCGGTCGAAGGCCGCGGACCTCCTGGTCGAGCGCGTCAAGGTGACTGACGAGTCCGGCCGCAAGGTCTCCGTCAACGCGGACGCTCAGAGCGAAGGCGGGGCTGAGGAAGCCGCGGAGGAGGAAGACTCCGAAGCGGCCGCCAAGCCAGCGCGAGCGAAGAGCAGGCGCAGCTCATCCAAGGCCACGGCGGAGGATGATCAGGCGCCAGCGGCGAAGCCGCGATCGCGTAGCCGGCGCAGCAAGGAGACCGAGGCCGCCGAGGAGACCGAGGCCGCCGAGGAGACCGAGGCCGTCGAGGCGGAGTAACCGCGCCTGCGTGCGAGCACGGCCGCTGGCTGCGCTTGTTGTTCCGCGCCTCGAGCGCAGGGCTGGTCGCGATTTGGCCTGGTCACCTATGCGATGGCCCGCTGCCGTATTCTCCCGCTAGCGGTTCATAGACGCTGATTTCTGGACCCATGGCCATAACGTTCTGAGACCGGATGGTCAGGAGCGTCCCTTGCCTGCGCCTAGAGCGAACAGGCAGGAGCGGTGGACCGACGGCCCCTGGCAGCGAGTTAGGGTCACATTCGTAAGGCCGAGAACCTAATTGGTTTGCGGCTGGCACGGTGCGATAGCGCACCTGCCGATCGAGTGTGAGGAGGCACCGTGACGACGTCGCCAGAAGATCAGCTTCCGGCCCGGGTGCTCGCGCGCGCCGCTGAGGCCCCGGCGATCAATCCGATGGGCGATCAGCTCTTCCAGCGCCTGCTGCGGCACCGCATCATCTTCCTGGGCCAGCAGGTCGACGACGACCTCGCCAACCGGATCTGCGCAGAGATGATCTTGCTGTCCGCTGAGGACTCCAAGCGTGACATCAACATCTACATCAACTCGCCGGGCGGGTCAGTCAGTGCCGGGCTAGCGATCTATGACGTGATGCAGTTCGTGCCAAACGACGTGGCTACCTATGCCATGGGAATGGCCGCGTCGATGGGCCAGTTCCTGCTGTGCGCGGGCACGCAGGGCAAGCGATTTGCGATGCCGCACGCGCAGATCATGCTGCACCAGCCGCACGGCGGCATCGGCGGCACCGCGTCCGACATCAGGATCCAAGCCGAGCAGATCCTGTACGTGAAGCGGATCCTGGCGGAGCGGACGGCGATGCATACCGGCCAGAGCGTGGAGCAGGTGGAGGCCGACTCGGACCGTGACCGCTGGTTCACGGCCGACCAGGCCAAGGAGTACGGATTCGTCGACCACGTGGTGCGTAGTGCCGACGATGTCAATTCGGAAGGCGTGGTCTCATGATTACCGATCCCCAGGCCAGGTACGTCCTGCCATCGTTCGTCGAGCG
>JASHXW010000470.1 GCA_030043395.1 Streptosporangiaceae bacterium | reverse complement strand
GCGTGCGTCGACAGGTCGTAGTCCGTGCGGTTGGCGATGCCCTCGAGCTCGCCCCACTCGCCGCCCACGAAGTCGAACCGGTACTCGATGTCGACGGTCCGCTTGGAGTAGTGCGAGCGCTTCTCCGCCGGGTGCTCGTACAGGCGCAGGTTGTCCCTGTTCAGGCCAAGGTCGGTGTACCAGGCGAGCCGCTGCGCGATCCAGGTCTCGTGCCACTCCTCGTCAGTGCCGGGCTTGACGAAGAACTCCATCTCCATCTGCTCGAACTCGCGGGTGCGGAAGATGAAGTTGCCAGGCGTGATCTCGTTACGGAACGACTTGCCGATCTGGCCGATGCCGAACGGCACCTTCTTGCGCGAGCTCTGCTGCACGTTCTTGAAGTTGATGAAGATGCCCTGGGCCGTTTCCGGCCGAAGGTAGGCCAGGCCGGACTCCGCGCCGTCCTCGTCCCGCTCCACCGCCCCGAGGTAGGTCCGCAGCAGCCCGTTGAACATGCGCGGCTCGGTAAACGCTCCCCTGGTGCCGCAGCTCGGGCAGGCGATGTCGGCGAGGCCGTGCTCGGGCTCCTTGCCGTCGTGCTTCTCCTGGTAAGCCTCGATCAGGTGGTCGGCCCGGAAGCGCTTGTGGCAGGACTGGCACTCGGTCAGCGGGTCGACGAACTCCGTGACGTGACCGCTCGCCTGCCAGACCTCGCGCGCCAGGATCACGCTGGAGTCGATCCCGACGATGTCGTCGCGCTCGGTGACCATCGACTTCCACCACTGGCGCTTGATGTTGTTCTTGATCTCGACGCCGAGAGGCCCGTAGTCCCAGGACGCCCGAAGTCCGCCGTAGATCTCGCTGGACGGGAAGACGATCCCCCGCCGCTTGCACAGGCTGACAACGGTCTCCATGCGGTCACTGCGACGAGCCATCAGAGTTTCTCCCGAGCCATCAGAGTTTCTCCAGCGCCTTCAGGCGGCTAACGGAGGCCAGACACGCTCCATCCCGGGGCGGGAGGCGGTGCTTGCAAGCTTATCGTTGATCGGCTGATCCCTCGTTGCCGCTATCGTGGTCGGTGACATCGCAGCCCGCAACCGGATAATCGCCGGCGGGTGACGGGCCTCGCCGGGCCGGTCGGGCCATCCGAGTACGGCCTCGCGCCATCGCCGGGAAGGTTCACGCTCAGCAGCGCTGAGCACGGAAGGATCGCACGCTTGAGCAGCAATCGCACCCGCCAGTCGCGGCAGCGGCCTGCTGGGCCACGGCCTGCCATGTCGGGAGGCCGGGCGCCCCGGCCGCTGCCGAAGGGCAACTCCCTGTTCACCCCGGATGCGTCGGCCACCCGCCAGGACCTGGAGCACCGCAGTGCCACGGTCCTGCTCTGGCTGCACCAGCTGCCGGCCTGGCTGCCGCCAGCGCTCGCCGCCGTACTGCTGATCGCCGGCCTGGCAATCCCGGGCATCGGCGGGGCTGCCGCCCTGTGCGGGCTTGCCCTCATCCTCGCCTGGCTCGCCGCTGTCTCCTGGCCGCGAGTGTCCGCCCAGGGCAGGCTGCTGCGCGTCGTCGTCGTCTGCCTCGTGCTGGCGGGCGCGGCGTACCGCGCGATGCACGGCTGACGAGCCCAGCCCCAGTCGCCCGGCCCCGCCTGGCGCCCTGGTACGGGCTGCGCAGGCCGGGGCCGGGCGACCGGAATCGGCTGGCTAGCCCTTCGGGTTGGTGTACACATCCGGGCCGAAGGAGTGCACCTGCGGCATCGCGGCATCGCCGAGGTGCTTGAGCCCGAAGATGTCCTCGACGCTCCTGAGCAGGGAGTAGTGGTTGTACTTCACCGTGCTGACAGTCCCCGCCTTGATGAACGGCGAGAGCAGCAGAGCGCCGATGACGCCGCCGCCGGCTCCTCCGCCTGGCTCTGAGGATTTCAGGCCCGGGTACGTGACATTCGGGTGCGAGTCGCTCGGGCCAGCGGTCTCGCCGCAGCACGCGGTCGTGTCGGTGACCAGGGCCTCGTCAAAGGTGATGATGAGCAGGCCGTTCTTCTTGTAGGCGGGTGAATTGAGGATCCGCGGGACCCACAGCTTCAGGAAGGTGTTGACCTGCTTCAGGCCACCTGGGCCGGCGCCGTGGCCCTTGGCCAGCGGGCACGGCTCGTCATGGCCGTCGTTGCACAGGTTTGGCGTCACCCACGAGTAGTTCGGGGTCGTCGAGATGCTCTTCAGGTCGTGCTCCAGCGGGTCGAACGACAGGATGTGCGCGTCGCAGTAGGCCTTGTTGCCGATCACCGACCTGAAGTACATGAAGCCCTCGTGCCTGGCCGCGTACGCATCGGTCGACGTGGCATCCTCGGTGGGGTCCGGCTGGCCGACGGGCGGATGGCCACAGGCCGGGCCCTGCTTCGTCTCCGTCGTGTCGTCCCTGGTCGGGTCAAGACCCATGTCCTGCATGTAGGCGGTCCAGGTCAGGTGCTTCGCGGTGAGCTGGTTTCCCAGCGTCTCCACGGACTTGGGATAGACGCAGCCTTCACCGACGACCTGGTCATAGGGCTTTTCGATCTTGCTGGTCGCGGAGAAGGGAACCCAGACCGGGCAGTCCACCTGCGTCAGCATGGTCGGAGACTGCCCGCTGATCTCGGCGATGTAGTTGTCCAGGCTGTGATGGCCGATCGAGTAGTAGTCCTTGAGCACCGCGCCCATCTTGGGCAGTGTCGTGGCCAGGTAGGGATCGATGGACGGATTACCGAAGCTCTGGCCGTATCCCTCGTTCTCCAGCTGAATGACCCAGACGTGCTTGATCGGCGGCGGCTTGTACGTGGACCGCGCTGCTCCTGGTGCGCCGGCCGTGATCCGCGTGGTCGAGGCTCCGGCTGTGCCGCCCCAGGCGATGGACAGGGGCACCAGGGCGGCAGCCGTCGCTACCACCGCCATCCGGCTCGCGATTCGGAACGACTTTGTGAAGCGCATTAATTTCCCCCAACCTCGAAAAGGTTCTCCTTGGCCGAACGTTCGAATTCATCATGTCAGACCGGCATCGATTGTGATACTTCACAAGATTCGGTCCGGACCCGGCCGGAGCCGGGCCTTTACGACGGCAGCGGGTTTGGCAGGGCGCCGCCGTAGCGGCGGTCGCGGCTGGCATAGATCTCGCAGGCCTGCCACAGGTGACGCCTGTCGAAGTCGGGGAACAGCGTGTCCAGGAAAACGAATTCCGCGTAGGCCGACTGCCAGATCAGGAAGTTGGACGTGCGCTGCTCCCCGGAGGACCGCACGAACAAGTCGACGTCGGGGATGCCGGGCTCGTCGAGGTAGCGAGCGAAGACCTTCTCGTCGATCTTGTCGGCGCGAAGCCGGCCTGCGGCCACGTCAGCCGCGATGGCCGCGGCCGCGTCGGCGATCTCCGCAC
>JASHXW010000469.1 GCA_030043395.1 Streptosporangiaceae bacterium | reverse complement strand
AACGCCCTGGCACTGGTCGTGTTCGTCATCGTGGCTGTGGTCGTCAGCCTGGTCGTGGACGATGCCGCCAGGCGCACCAAGCAGGCAGCTCGGGCGCGAGCCGAGTCCGAACTGCTGGCCACGACCGCGGGCAGCATCCTGCGCGGGGAGCGGCCGCTGCAAGCCGTGATGGACCGGGTACGTGAGGCGTTCGGCATGGACACGGTCACGCTGCTCGAGCGCGACGCGGGTCCGGACGGCGCCCCGTTGCCCAGCTGGCACGTCGTCGCGCGAGCCGGAGACGCCGAGCTGAGCAGGCCCGAGGACGCCGACGTCGCTCAGCCAGTCGGCGACAACCTGTCCCTGGCCGCGCTCGGCCGGGCGATCCCGGCGACTGACCGCCGGGTACTCGGCGCGTTCGGCAACTACGCCGCAGCGGCACTCGAGCAGCAGCGGCTCAGCGCGGCGGCCGAGGCCGCCAGGCCGATCGCCGAGGCTGACCGGATGCGCGCGGCGCTGCTCGCGGCCGTCAGCCACGACCTGCGCACGCCACTGGCATCGGCCAAGGCGGCCGTCACCAGCCTGCGCTCGGACGACGTGCAATGGGACGAAGAGGACTACGAGGAGTTGCTCGCCACTGCCGACGAATCGCTGGACAAGCTCGCTCGCCTGGTCGAGAACCTGCTCGACATGAGCCGCCTCCAGGCAGGTGCGATGTCGGTGTTCCCCAGGGCCGCCGACCTCGGCGAGATCATCGCCCGCTCGCTGGACGACCTGGGTACCGACGGCAAGTCCGTGCTCGTCGAGGTCCCCGCCGACCTGCCCGAAGTTCTCGCCGATCCGGCGATCGCCGAGCGAGTGATCTCCAACCTCGCGTCGAATGCCATCCGATACTCGCCGTCAGGCTCGCCGCCGCTGCTGACCGCCAGCTCACTCGGCGAGCGGATCGAGCTGCGGATCATCGACCGCGGACCTGGCATCCCCCCGGCCGAGGCCAGCCGGATGTTCGTGCCGTTCCAGCGGCTCGGCGACACTGACAACACGACCGGGATCGGACTCGGCCTGGCGCTGTCTCGCGGGCTGACCGAGGCGATGGGCGGCACGCTCGAGCCTGAGGAGACGCCGGGTGGCGGCCTGACGATGCTGCTGTCCTTGCCCGCGGTGCCGGGCAGCGCGAGAACGCTGCCTGGCGAGCACACCGAGCCCGGCGTCGGCCAGGTGATCTCGTGACCAGGGTGCTCGTGGTCGACGACGAGCCGCAGATCGTCCGCGCGCTGCGGATCAACCTGCGAGCCAGGAACTACGAGGTGTACACCGCTGAGACGGGCAAGGAGGCACTGACCGAGGCCGCGCACCACCCGCCCGACCTGGTCATCTTGGACCTTGGCCTGCCTGACCTGGACGGCGTCGAGGTGATCGCCGGCCTGCGCGGCTGGACCGACGCCCCCATCATCGTGCTGTCCGGCCGCGCCGACAGCACCGACAAGGTAGAGGCGCTCGACGCGGGCGCCGACGACTACGTGACCAAGCCGTTCGGCATGGACGAGTTGCTGGCGAGAATGCGTGCCGCCGCGCGAAGGAGCGCGGCTGAGGCGAGCGTGCCGCAGGTCAGGCTGGGCAACCTGGTCATCGACCTTGCCGCCAAGCGGGTCATCGCGAGCAACCCGGACGGCCACGCGAGCCAGGCCGACATCAGGCTGACGCCCACCGAGTGGCACCTGCTCGAGGTACTGCTCCGGCATCCGGGCAAGCTGCTCAGCCAGCGCCAGCTGCTGCACGAGGTATGGGGGCCAGGGTATGCGGACGCCACCGGAAACCTACGGCTCTACATGGCGCAGCTGCGACGCAAGCTTGAGCCCGACTCTGCCCGGCCCCGCTGGCTGCTCACCGAGCCAGGGATGGGTTACAGGTTCCAGCCAGACGAAGAGCCGGCGGACGAGTGACAGCTGGTGCGGGAGCTGCGTTAAGCCATGATCGGCGAGTGCATCACCCGAACAGGAACACGCCCAGGAAGATCAGCACGAGAAGCACCACGATGGCCGCGATGACGATAGTGCGAGTGTTCCGGCTGCCTGGCGCGCCGCCAGCCCATGGCTGCTCGGGCCAGGCTCCATTGGCCGGGCGCTGGTTCCCATGGACATCCTGGCCTGCGGCGAACGCCTTGAACTGAGCCGTGCTGGCCGACGAGTCCTGGGTAGCACGGAACTCGGCCGTCGTGGTTGGCAGATCCTGGCGGCCATCGAGGTCGTCACGCTCGGACATGGGTCTGACTGTAGCCGATCTGGCCCGCAGAGCATGGCTGATCAGCCCAGTTTCCGGTCTTATGGCAAGAAGGTAACCGCAGGTCCTGGCCACCAGACTCACCGAGCTCGGGCATCTCGTCCGGCCGGTCGACCAGCCTGGACAACACGATCGAGCTTCGTGTCCGCACCACGAACGGCTCCGCGCTGATCCGCTCGACGACCTGCTCGAAATGCCGCATGTCAGAGGTCCTGATGTGCAGCAGGGCATCGGCGTCCCCGGTCACCGTGCACGCGCTGACCACCTCAGGATGCTTGGCCGCCACGACCGCGATGTCGGCGGGCGAGGTCCGGCCCCGGCAGAACAGCTCCACGTATGCCTCGGTGGTCCAGCCGAGCTCGGCCTGGTTCAGCCGGGCAGAGAACCCGCGGATCGCGCCGACCGCCAGCAGCCGGTCCACCCGGCGCTTCACCGCCGGAGCGGACAGGCCCACGACAGCGCCGATATCGGAATAGCTGGCCCTGGCG
>JASHXW010000468.1 GCA_030043395.1 Streptosporangiaceae bacterium | reverse complement strand
GGGATCGAGGTGCTGGTCGCCGACGGCGAGGGCCGCAAGGATGACATGACGCACCGGATGTCGGGCCGCGCCAGGGACAACCGCCTGGTGCACTTCACCCCGTCAGAGCCACCGCCACGACCGGGCGACATCATCGTGACAAAGGTGACCAAGGCAGCGCCGCACTACCTCATTGCCGACGATGCCCCGCTTTCCCTGCGCCGGACCCGCGGTGGCGATGCCTTCCAGGCCCGCGCGGCCCGGGATGACGCCAGCCTGCTCGCGGCGACCGAGCAGAGCGCCGAATCTGAGGGACCGTCCCAGCCGGTCCTGCTTGGCATGCCGGCGTTGAGCCGGCGCTCCTGATCGTGGAAGCCAGGCATGGGCGAGGGCCAAGGCTGCCCTGATGGATGAGGCCTCATGTCGCAGCCGGTGATCGCGCTCGTCGGGCCGACGGCCGCCGGGAAGTCCGAGCTGTCGCTGCGCTTGGCGGCCGAACTCGGCGGCGAGGTGGTCAACGCCGACTCGATGCAGTTGTACCGCGGCATGGACATCGGCACCGGCAAGCTCGCGATCGCCGAGCGGGCCGGGATCCTCCATCACCTGCTCGACATCTGGGACGTGCGCGAGCCGGCCAGCGTGTCGGAGTACCAGCGGCTGGCCAGGACCGCCATCGAGGACATCCAGGCCAGGCACAGCACGCCGATCCTGGTCGGCGGATCTGGCCTGTACGTGCGCGCCGTGACCGACGCCCTGCAGTTCCCTGGCACCGACCCTAGCCTGCGCGCCCGGCTCGAAGACGAGCTCGCGCAATCCGGGCCGGCGAGGCTGCACGGCAGGCTCGCGGCCGCCGATCCCGTGGCAGCGGCGGCGATCCTGCCGAGCAACGGACGGCGGATCGTTCGTGCCCTGGAGGTGATTGAGCTGTCGGGCCGGCCGTTCACCGCGACGCTTCCGCAGTACGCATCCGCGCTGTCGGCCGTCCAGATCGGCCTGGCCGTGCCACGTCCTGAGCTCGACCGGCGGATCGCCGCTCGGGTGGCCCAGATGTGGAAGGACGGCTTGGTGGACGAGGTGCGCGGGCTCGCCGGCTCAGGCAACGGCCTGCGCTCGGGCCGGACCGCGAGCCGCGCGCTTGGCTACGCCCAGGTGCTCGGCTTCCTCGACGGCATGTGGACCGAGCAGGAGGCGCAGGAGCGCACCGTTCAGGCGACGCGGCGGTTCGCCCGGCGGCAGGAATCGTGGTTCCGGCGCGACCCAAGAGTCCGCTGGCTGGACGCGGACCAGCCGGTGCCGACGTCCGCGGCGCTGGCCGTGATCGAGCAGCCGGGTACGGGTGGCGAATAGCATCGGGGGGTGCGTTATGCCAAAGGGCACGGGACCGGCAACGACTTCATCATCCTGCCTGACGTCGCTGGCCAGCTTGAGCTAAGTCCTGGGCTGGTTCGCCGGCTGTGCGCCCGGCGCACCGGGATCGGCGCTGACGGGGTGCTCCGGGTGGCGCGCGCCAGGGCGGGGCAGCAGGCGGAGTGGTTCATGGACTACCGCAACGCCGACGGCTCCGTCGCGGAGATGTGCGGCAACGGGATCCGGGTGTTCGCCAGGTACCTGATCGATCACGCGCTTGCGGCCGGGCCGGAGATCGCCATCGCCACCCGGTCCGGAACACGGCAGGTCCGGCAGGAGCCGGAAGGCCTGTTCACCGTCGACATGGGGCCGGCTACGGCCGGGGGCCCGAGCTGGGCCGTCATCGGCGGGCGCAAGTTTCCCGGCCTTGGCGTCGATGTCGGAAACCCGCACCTCGCCTGCCTCGTCGGCGAGCCGCTTGCCGGCCTCGACCTGTCGGCTCCGCCGCAGGTAGACGAGGCCGCGTTTCCTGACGGGGTCAATGTCGAGTTCGTGCGGCGGACCGGCGACCGGTCTGTGCAGATGCGAGTGCACGAGCGGGGGTCGGGGGAGACGATGTCCTGCGGCACCGGGGCGGTAGCTGCGGCGGTCGCCGGTGCTATGGCCGCCGGGGAGTGGCCGGCTGACGGCGGTGCTGTGTGGGTGGTGGACGTTCCAGGCGGAAGGCTGGCCGTCGCTCCGAGCGCGACGGCCAGCCTTCTGACCGGTCCTGCGGTGATCGTGGCTGAGGGGGAGGTCAGCGCCGCGTGGCTGGCGGCACCGGACGGGGCGGCAGAGCCGTTCACTGCGACGTCAGTGCGAGCCTGACTGGGCGAGGCGCAGGCCGATCGAGACAAGCGCCCAGCCAGTCTGGTTCCGCAGGTGCCGGCCGGAGCCGCGCCGGGGAGTGGTGTTCCTGGCTGATGTCCTGTTGCCTGTGCAGGTCGTGTCGTGGACGAAGGTTGGGCCTGAGGCGAGCTCGCTGAGTTCCCTGGTGCGTTGCCGGGCTAGCTGCTCGATCTGGCGCGAGTACATGATTCCGATCCCTTTCGAATGGGGTCTGCGTTTGCCGTTGGATCTGGTTCTGGTTCGTGGTGCTGTCTGGGCTGGCTGTTGTAGTGGCCCGTTGTAGTGGCCCGTTGTAGTGGCCCGGCGAGCGATGCGGGTTAGCTCGCCATCTCGGCGGGCCTGGCGCTGGCCACCCGGATCCCGCCGCTCATGGTCCGGGCGTGCACCGACAGCTGCGCATCGGCGTCCTGCGCCGTTGGCTCGAGGTCACTGGTGACCCGGCCGCTCAGGCTCGACAGGTCCAGGTAGACGCCAGTGCCTGGGGCGATACCGATCTCGACGCTGCCGGAGACCGTGCTCGCATCGGCGTGACCGCGGCTCACGTTCGCCAGCCGCACCCGCCCGCTCGCGGTCTTGGCCGTCACCGATGCCTCAGCGGTGCCGACGCTGATCTCGCCGCTCACGCTCCTGAGGATCGCGTCGCCGCTGACGTTTCCCAGCTGAATCTGACCGGACGCGGTCTCGATGCTGGCGCGGCCGCCGACCTGGTCGATCCGGATCGGCCCGGAGATCGCGTGCACGTCCGCCTGCCCGGTCACGGTGGCGATGTTGATCTTCCCGGACGCGGTGTTGAAGTCCACCGCGCCGAGGACGCCTTCGCTGGTTATGCGGGCGGATGCGGCCTGAACCCGGCACCGCGACTGCTCGGGCAGTCCGACCTCGACGCGCAGTTTGTGGACGTTTGCGAGCAGGCCGCGCTCCGAGCGCTGCTTGACCCGCAGGTGCCCGTCGCTAAAGGCGACATCCACTTCGTCGTTGATCTGGTCGTCGTCCAGCCCGCGACCGACGAAGATGCCGTCCGCCTCTACCCTGAGCGTGACGACTTCGGTGGGCGTCGCAGAGATGGACACCGAGCCTGCGGCGATCGAGATGTCCGCGTCGATCGGCTCGGAGTAGGGGAAATCCCAGGTAGCCATTGTGTTCCTCCGTGGTTTGGCTGGCGTGCTTGGCTTGGCTGGCGTGCTTGGCTTGGCTGGTGGTGCTGGGCTGGTGGTGGCTGGCTGGTGGTGTCGGTTTGGTGGCGAGGGCTTGCTGGCGAGGGCTTGGTGGCGAGGGCTTGCTGGCTAGCTGCGCGCGTAGCCGGTGATCCGCTGGCCGATGCCCGAGCGACTCCGCTGGCTCGAGGCCGGGCCCGCTCCGGAGCTGCCGGGGTTCTCCAGAGCGCGGACCGCCGCGTGCGTCAGCCAGGTGTTGACCGAGAAGCCCTCGGCCAGTGCCTGGGCCTCGACCCTGGCCTTGAGTCCCTCGGAAAGCCGGAGCGTCACGCGGGCAGTCCCCGCGTCGTCCCCAGCAGCGCCTGCGGCACCAGCTGCTGCGGCGGCCTCGGCCGCTGGACCTGGTGCCTGCCCGTGCTGCGGGTGCACCACGGTCACGACGAACTCTGGCTCGCCGCCGCTGAGCCGGACGTCGATGACCTGGTCATCGAGCCGGCTAGTGATCTCAGCGGCTGCTGCGGTCAGCACGTCGAGCAGGGTGAGCCGGACAGAGGAGTCGAGCGCCTCAGCCAGCCGCTCCGCCACCCGCGCCACGTCCTCGGGTGCG
>JASHXW010000467.1 GCA_030043395.1 Streptosporangiaceae bacterium | reverse complement strand
CGTATTGCGACCGGCTCGCGGAGCTTGAGCGGCTGTCTGCCGCACGGGTGGAGGATCTCGCCCGGCCGGGAAACGTGCTGATACGGCTGGCCGTCCGGGGCTTCGGGGTGCTGCTGCCGCCCGAGCCTGGACCTGGCACGCGGGACACACGTCTATCCCGCGAAGAAGAAGACGACCCATAATGACCGGGCATTCAGTCCCGCTCACCCGCTCATCGCGGCCTGAGGCTGCTTCCCGGCCTCGTCGATGGCCACCGCGCACTCTCCAGCTGACTAGTCGCCGACCGACAGTTCCCCGCGCCCGATACGCGACCGGCGGCCCTGCGACCTGGGCGACCGCGGAGGTGATCAGCTCCCGCGACCGAACCGCTACCGGAGTCAACACCTCCACGCCACATTCGCAGGCCAGCGACCCGCAGTCATACGGCAGACAGGCCGTTGCTCGCCACCGTGAGCAGGTCCGCGCTCGCGCGCACCTCCACTGTCCAACCGATCCGCACGCAGCGCAAACACCCAGGCGAAGCATGGCGCCACCGGTGCGAGGCCGTAGTTGTTGTCCGTGGGAATCCGTGACTGTCTATTACCGTCGGCGGGCACAAGAAATATGTGACGCAGATCACATCGCTGCGCCGTTCTAGCGCGAGGATCCGGACCGTTACAACTACTCGACATGAGGTCGAGGTTGGCCCTGTTCCTAGCAGCGGCAATCCTTGCGATAACCGTCGTCGCTGATGCCCCGCCGTACGGGCCGGGCGGCCTCGAGGGCACGGCAATCCAGAGCCACCCGTACATGCGGATCTCAGGGGCGTCGCCGACAGGCAGGATCATCAACTTCGCTGGCTTGCTCGGCAACAGTGACGGCGCGGCCTTTCGAGTGCTGTCAGTTCGGGTGATCTCGCCGTCCGGCCCAGGCATCCGGGTAAAGATCCGAGCGCTCGCGCCGTCACTGGACGAGGGAGGGACGTTCGCCGGTATCCAAGGCAACCTTTCCAGATGCCCGAAAAATCAGGACTATAACGTTCTGCCGGTAAGCCATATCGTTGAACCGCCGCATGGTGCATCGGACTGGCGACTGCTGGCGTCCGTCGTTTTCGTCAAGCCCGGCCGCTACCACCTCTACCTTCTGAAGGTTGACTATGTGGAAAGCGGTCAGCGTTACTGGGATTACGTGCGCGCAGATATATTCGTGCAGGCCATCTCACCCAAGACCGATCCGCAGCTCTTCGAGCCAGGCTGCTGACCGACAGCATGGAGATATCGCCGGTCGACGGACCTTGTGTGGCTCCTCACGCGGGCGGCCTCTCTTGGGTATTTCAGTGCTGCCGACGGGCCGGTCCATCTCCCCGTTCGAAATGTCCAGCTCGCAGTCGCGTCTAGGGTGGCCCTCCTGCTGTTGCACGCGATCGGCTTCGCCGCCCCTAGACCGCGCAGCCACTCACCCGGATTCGGCGACCTATGCGGGAGATGGGGTAGCGAAGTCAGTGGTGACCTGGTCGGGGTTGGCTGTCCCGGCCGGGCGCCGCGGCAGGTCACGCAGGTGCCGCATTGGAGTCATCAGGAAGGCGAGGCCAGACGCGGCGATCAGGGCAGTGAGTATCCACAGCGCGCCCCTGACCCCCAGTACGGTTGCGAGGACTCCGGCGAGCAGCGCGCCGACCGGCATCATCGCGAATCCGACGGCCCAGGTCGCTGAGATGACCCGGCCGAATATGTCCGGCGATACGTAGGCCTGCATGAAGCTGTCGACGATCACGTTCCCGCTGACGACGACAGAACCGACGCACACCAGCGCTACGCAGGCAAATGCGAGCTGCACTCCCTTGTCCGCGAGCGGGAGCAGCAGCGCGAAGCACAGGCCTCCGGGCACGGCGAAGATCAAGGTCCGCGCTGTGCCGAATCGCCGTCCCAGCGGACGGGCGGCAAGCGCGCCGAGGACGCCGCCAACACCGAGGCTGGCCATGACGAGCCCCGCCGCGGCCGAGGACAGCCCGATGGTACGGACGAGGAAGACCACGAGAAGGGCTTCGACACCGGTGAGTGCCAGGTTGCCGATTGACGAGAACGCCGTCATCGCGCGCACGTAGGGCTCCCGCCAGGCGAAGCGAAGACCGTCGAGCATCCCTCCGGCGGACGGGTCATCCGACCGGCGATCCCGCGGTGACTGCATGGCGGTCAGGCAGCAGAACGAAGCCCCGAAGCTCACCGCATCGGCCAAGAGCCCGGTAACGGGACCGCCCGCCTGGGCCAGCAGCCCGCCAAGACTTGGCCCGCCGATTTGGGCGACCTCGCGGCTGCCCAGCAGCTTGGCATTCGCCTCGGTCAGGTCAGCCTCGTCGACCACCCCTGGGAGAAGGACCTGGTAGGCGCTGTTGAAGAACACTGACGCCGCACCGGCGATCACAACTACCGCGATGAGCTGCCCGACAGTCAGGACTCCGCACCAGGCCGCGACCGGCACGCTCGCGTACACCACCACCGCGACCGCATCACTGGCCAGCATGACGCGCCGGAGTGGCAGCCGGTCGACCCACGCCCCGGCTGGAACGCCCATAATGACCCAGGGCAGCCAAGCCATCGCGGTCAGCAGCGTGACGATGAACGTGCTGGCGTGCAAGGTATCGACGGCCACCAGCGGCACTGCGAAGACGGCGACGGAATTGCCGACCTCGCTGAGGCTCTCCCCCGTCCAGAACAGGCGGAAATTCCGCTGCCGTAGCAGCCCGCCCGGCCGGCCAGTCATCGCCGGGGGCAGCTCACCTACGCACCGCTGACACCCGCTGATTCTCGGAGGCAGCCGATCCCGTCGTCAATCGGATTTCCCTAGGAGCGTGCCCGTCGCGCGTCCGAGCTGCGAACGCGGCTCGCCAGCCGACCAATTCCTACTTTGCTGGTCGTTTTCATTGACAATACCGGTGGTCAAATGCTCAACTGTAAGACACCGAGACAATCACGGTCGGTAACGCAGGCCTGGCGCCCGCGCACCAGTCAGGGAGGTTCGCATCGCTCGTGAAGAACGGGGCCCTATCCCTGGCGTTGCCGGGCGATGGCCGGACGCCAGCCGCTTGGCCCGAGGTCGTGCAGCGGAGTCCGATGGGCAGTGAGCGTGCGATGCGAGATCCAGAATTCACCCTCGCGACTGGTCCGGCAGGCGTCTACCCACAGGTACTGACCGCGCTCACCCAGCCGGTCACGCATTACTACGACCCTGTGTTCCTCGAGCGCTTCCGGCGTACGGAAGCGAAGGTGGGCCGGGTTTTCGGCACCGCCAACGAGATCATCCTGCTGCAAGGCGAGGCGGTGCTCGGCCTCGAGGCCGCGGTCCGCTCCCTAGTCCGTCCGGGCATGCCGGTACTGAACCTGGTCTCGGGCATTTACGGCCAGGCAATGAGCTTGTGGCTGAAGAGCTTCGGCGCTCAGCT
>JASHXW010000466.1 GCA_030043395.1 Streptosporangiaceae bacterium | reverse complement strand
CCCTTCGGCAGGCATGCGCCCCGTTCCACCGAGACAGTCGATGGCAAGTTGGCTGAACGCCACTTGCGGTATGCCCTTCACGATCCGCATGCGTTCGAAGACGCCGCCACTCATCGCGCGCAGCAGAAGGACGTCCGCCCCAGTGTCGCTCCGCAAGAGACCAAGGACAGCGGCGATGCGATCCAGTTCACTGGCGTCGCGCACGTCAGCCGGAACGTAGAGCATCAGTTGTCCACCAACCGCGACGGCGGGAGCCAGTTCGCGCGCTGCAAATGTTCCCGTAACAGCCAAGCGGCCGATACTCCGCAAGTTCGACCGGCTATCTCGCAAGCGATCAAGAACCGCCTGCGTTCCCTGCGCTGAGATCATTGATGCGTATGAGTTGGCCTTGAGCAGGGCATATTCTGCTGCGCGCAGACGCAGCATTTCCTGCCAGTCGACGTCGATGATGACTCGCCCATCACGGCTGATCAGCGCCTCTTCCTCCAGGGCATCGAGAAGCCGCGAGACATAGGACAGGCTCACTCCCGATGCAACTGCAAGCTCCGTCGCACGATAAGGCGGAGCAGCATCAGCCAGAACCCGGATGAGCTGCCCGGCCCGGCGCCCGCGCAATTTCTGCGAAGTCGGGCGAGCCCCACCTGTGGGGTCCTGCTGAGCACCTTGGGTATGAATGACGATTCCCGGCAACCGCAATGATGCGTTTCCAGTCAAGTCCAGATAGCCATAACCAAGCTCGTCGAGTGCGCTCCGGGTCCGGGGACTCAACCACGGCACCATCACGAGCACAGCCGAATTGCCTGTCAGGCTGTGCATGAGCGCAACCTGTGCCCTGAACTCGTTGCGCGCTTGGAGCGGGGTGAGTTCTCGCCTCGCCTCGACGAGGACCGGGCTCGAAGAGATGCTGGCCGCCTGAATCGTGATGAGCTGCTCGCCGGGTGGTCCGTGATCCGGGACACGCTGACCTTGGCGTACCGCCCTGTTTACTGGGCTGACGTCCCAGCCGTCACCGAGGATCGTGCGCAGCTGATCAAGGCCTTGCTGCAATATCTCAGGTTCGTCTGGCACGCTGTTAGCCTAGTTGCAGAGCTTGCCAATCACCAAGCAAGTTTGCCTGAAATTGCGACTTGCAGATGATCTGCAAGTCGCCGATCCAGGCAAGTTTGCTCAATCGGGTACGAGCAGAGGCAACCTCAGCTGCCCTGCTCCCGCTGAAGCTGGCCCTAAGGCATCAGGTCGGACGCCTACACGCGGATAACAGGTGCAGACGTCCGTGATCATGAAAGCTGGGGCAGGCGGCGGGTAGCCGTCGCTCGATCCAGGCCAGACTGCGCCCCGGTCGCCCGTCCTCAAATATCATTTGCACGATATGCCGGATCGACTTCGGGCGCGCGTCGCGCTGACTGCGCTGCTCGTCCTACTCACTATCGCGGGGATTCGCGCCGTAGGCCCTGCCGTCGGCCTGAGTCTTCCGTCCAGGCCGGTCGTCATCGCCATCGGGGGCATCCTCGAGGCGGTGCTGGCCGGCCTGCTGGTCGCGCTTCGGTGGCGTGGCGGCCGGGCCGGAGGCCATGGCGAAGCGGCCGGGCCGGGCAGCGGATACACGGCCAGCACGGGGTACGCCGCCAGCACCGGGTACTCCGCCAGCACCGCGCAGGCGGCTGGTACCCCGCACGCCGCCGGCGCCCACTACACAGCCGCTCCCGGCTACACGACCCCCGTCGGCTACACGCCAGCCAGCGCGGGAATCCCGATCAGGTCGAGCGCGGCTACGGACCTCCCTGACCTCGGAGCGAGGATCCGGCCCTGGCTCAACGGCGCCCTGATCACCGGGCTCATCGCCATCCCCGTGCTGGTCTTGCTGAACGGCCTCAGCCACACCCACTCCAGCAGGACGCGCCCGCCGATCCAGCACTTCCGGCGTCCGCGCCTCTCGACGCAGCGGCCGACGTCGCCAAGTAGCTTTCGGATCGACTTCCACGACATCGAGTACGTCCTGTTCGCGGTCTTGCTCATAGCCCTGATCGTCCTGGCCATCGTGATCTGGCGTGAAAGGTGGCAGCGGCCGGCGTTCGACGAGCTTGACGACGAGGTGCCCGATACCCCGGCGGAGCTTGCCCGCGCCGTTCACTCGGGCCGTCAGGCGCTGCGGGAGCTCGATGATTCCCGCGCCGCGATCATCCGGTGCTACGTGGCGATGGAGCAGAGCCTGGCCCAGGCGGGCGCTGCCCGGGGCGCCGCCGAGACTCCGGACGAGCTGCTTGCCCGCGCCGTCGCCGAGGACCTGGTCAGTGGCACCCCGGCGGGACGGCTGACGGCCTTGTTCTACGAAGCGAGGTTCTCCACCCATCCCATGCCGGCATCCCGGCGCGACGACGCCGAGCAGGCTCTCGCCGAGCTCGCGGCCACGCTGGGCTCGGGCGCCGCCACCGGCGCCAGCAGCGCTTCCACCAGTACCGCCAGCACCGCCAGCAGCGCTACCACTGCCGCCGCCGCGGACGGCACGCCCGGCCAGGCAAGCGACTACAAGGCAGGCAGCCCATGAACGAAGGCTGGAACACCGCTAAGCGCGAGCTCGCCGTCGCCGCCGTCCTGGTACTCGCGCTGACCGCAGCGGGCTGGGCGCTCGATGGCGCCGCAGCCGCCGCCGTGGTGCTGGTCACCTGCGTCGTCGTGAGCCTGTTCGTGCTCCGCACGCTGATCGGCCATGGCGAGGAGGCGCCGCCTCCCCCGGTGGCCTACCCCGACGGCCCGACCCAGTCCTTCATCGGATTCTGGCGCACCCAGGCGGACCTCGCTGACGCCAGCAGGTCGCTGAGCGCCTGGGATTTCCTGGCTCGCCCGAGACTGACGAACCTCTTCGCCGCCCGGCTGTCCGAGCACCACGGCATCAGCCTCGCGGAGGACCCGCAGGCCGCCAGGCAGCTGCTGCTGCGCAAGCCAAGCCGCTACAACTTGTGGTACTGGATAGACCCGCAGCGGCCGACCCCGCCTAACGCCTCGGCGCTGCCTGGCATACCGCCAGGCGCGCTCGCCGCACTGATCGACCGACTGGAGCAGCTGTGACCCACCAGCACGAACCAACCCTCACGCCGGCTCAGACCGCGCAGCGCTGCGCCGCCGTGCTCGACGAGGTCGAGCGGGCCATCATCGGCCAGCGGTTCGCGCTTGAGCTGGTGCTGACCGGGATCCTGGCCAGCAGTCATATCTTGCTCGAGGACCTGCCGGGACTTGGCAAGACGATGACCGCACGCTCCTTCGCCCGGGTGCTCGGCCTGGAGTTCGCCAGGATCCAGTTCACCCCGGACTTGCTTCCGTCCGATGTGGTCGGCGCGCCGTTCTACAACCAGAGCAGCGGCGAGATGGTCTTCCGGCCAGGGCCGGTCTTCACCCAGCTCCTGCTCGCCGACGAGATCAACCGGACTCCCCCTAAGACCCAGGCGGCGCTGCTCGAGGCGATGGGCGAGGGACAGGTCAGCATGGACGGCCAGACCAGGTTGCTGCCGCAGCCGTTCATCGTGCTGGCCACCGCCAACCCGATCGAGTACGAGGGCACCTACGACCTGCCCGAGGCCCAGCTGGACCGGTTCGGCATGCGGCTGCGGTTCGGGTACCTGAGCCCTGACGACGAGGTCTCGATGCTGCAGCGCCGGATCGACCGGGCGGCTGAGCAGGTCGAGCTGAAGCCGCTGACCAGCCCGGCCGAGCTGATCGCGATGCGCCGGTCGCTCGAGAGTGTCGAGGTATCCCCCGACATCCTGGAGTACGTCGTCGCGTTGATCGGCGCGACCAGGCAGCACCCGCAAATCCAGGTCGGAGCCAGCCCTCGTGGCGCGTTGTTCCTGGTTCAGCTCGCGCGCGGGCACGCGGTTCTGCGCGGCCGCGACTTCGTGATCCCGGACGACATCAAGGCGATCGGCGTTCCCGCGCTCGGGCACCGGATCAGCCTGCGGCCCGAGCTGTGGGTGCGCAAGGTGAGCGCCGAGGACGTGGTATCCCGGGTGCTGGCAAGCGTCCCCGTGCCGCGAACCGACCCGCACGAGCCTGTTAGGAGATAGCGATCTTTCTTGTCTCATAACGGACTCCCCGCGCTGATTGCCGGGCCCAAGCGCTCGATGCCCGTGGCATGGCAGCTATCCCGCCATGCCAGGCGGCTGCTCACGCTGGCGCTGGCCGGCCTGATCGTCGCGGTGCTCGCAAGGCGCGCCGAGTTCGCCGGACTGGCCGCGCCAGCGCTGCTCCTGCTAATTCCGGGGCGCTCGGCCGCCCGGCCCGCCACCGTCGAGGTCGAACTCGCCTCTGGCGCGGACCGGCTCATCGAGGGCGAGCAGGCGACTTCGCTGATCAGGATCACCGGCACCAGGGACTGCACGGCGCACGTCAGGCTGCTCCCGGCAGCGCGGATCACGGCGCAGCCCGCCGTCCTCGGCCAGGATGGGTGGTTCCGGCTGCCGTACCGCTCGGAGCGCTGGGGCGTTCGCCAGGTGGGCACCATCGAGGTGATCCTGCATGACCGGTGGCGGCTCGCCGAAGGACGGCTGACGATCACCGCGCAGCCAGCCACCTGCTACCCGCTGCCCGCCCAGTTCAGCTCGCGGGTGGTGCTCAGCAGGCTGCCAACCCGCCTGGGGGAGCACGTGGCGAGGGCCGTCGGCGAGGGCACTGAGTTCGCCGGCGTGCGGGAGTTCGTACCAGGTGACCGCCAGCGCCGGATCAACTGGCCGGCTACGACCAGGCTCGGCACCCTGCAGCTGAACACGTTCTCGGCCGAGCGCGCGCAGGCTGTCGTGCTGCTGATGGACGTCAGCACTGACGTCGGCACAGCGGGCAGCAGTTCGGCAGACCTGGCCGTCCGGGCGGCGGCGGGCGCCGCGCTGTCGTACCTCGCCGTCAGGGACCGGGTCGGCCTCATCAGCTTCGGCCAGCGCGTTCGCTGGGTCAGCCCGTCAGCAGGCAGGCGCCAGGCGGACCGGATCATGAACATGATCATGACCGATCCAGCCGACGGCGAGCGGGTCGACGCGGTGAGCAGGCTGCCGCACGCGGCTCTGCCGCCTGGTGCACTGATCATCGTGCTGAGCCCGCTGCTCAGCCTGCGGCTGGTCGAGGCGCTGCGTGAGCTGCGTGAGCGAGGCTTCGCCACCATCGTGGTGGACGTGCTGTGCGCCGAGCCGAGCATCGGCGGGCTGAGCAGCGGAGTGCGGCGAGGGCTAGGCAGAGGCCTTGGCACCGCTGGCTGGTCGACCAGGGCAGCGACTGCCGACCTCGCCAGGCGGGTCTGGCGGATGGAACAGGACGCGATCAGGTTCTCGCTGCGCGAGCTCGGGATCCCCGTCGTGCACTGGGACGGCGAGACGAGCCTGGACGAGCCGCTCGCCCCGTACACGAGGCGGGCCATGGTGAACCGGACATGACGAGCCGGCTAGCGAGCGTGCCGTCGCGGGTCAAGGCGAGCAGGGCGATGCTGGTGCCGTGGTCGGTCAGGGTCGTCATGGCAGTGGCCGCGCTGGCCGCGGCGAACGTCGTGTGGGCCGCGGTGCCCATGCACGGCGCGACTCGCGGCGCCAAGCTAGCGCTGATCGCGGCCGCGCTCTGCGCGGCCGCGAGCGTGGGGCAGCTCTTCGCCAGGATGTCCAGCGACCGGCCTGGCCGGCAGGCTGACCAGGCTCCGGCATACGTGCCTGGGCCAGTCGAGCAGGGACGGCGTGCCTGGGCCGCGTTCGTGCTGGCGCCGTGGCCTCAGGGCATGGTCGTGGCAGTGGTAGTTCTTGAGGCACTGCACCCGTCGCCGCCGTGGCACACCGGCGTGCTCGCCGTCCTGCTGATCGGCTACTTGCTCGCCCTGCACCTGGCCGAGACCGGCGCCACGGCATCGCTGCTGCGCCCGCAGCTTCCGCTGCTGATCGCCGGGCTCTGCCTGACAGCCCTCGCTGTCGGATCGGCGCTGCTGCCCGCAGGCAACTCGCTGTGGCTGACCGGGATCGCCGCCGTGGCGGCGGTCATCGCCGCTGGCCTGGCCCTGCCCGTCTGACCGTCCCTGTCGGGCCGCTGATTGCCGGACGATTTTCAGCTAATGGACGATTCTCACGCGGTTGCCGCGTGAGAATCGTCCAGCGACTGAGAAACGTCCGCGGTTACTCGACTGAGAAACGTCCGCGGTTACTGCGGTGGCCAGGCCTGGCCACCCGCTGGCTGCGAGATTCCGGTTGGGTCGTGGCGAGACGCGCGGGCGATGACGTCGACGAGCCAGGTGATCCCGGCGACTGCGGGCAGCACGAAGTACGCGTCAGCCCGGCCGATGGTGAACGCGTGCCGCCAGTGCGGCTGCTGACCCCAGAAGATGGTTACGTCCCACAGGAAGTGCACGACGATGAGCGGGACGATGCTGCCGCCTCGCAGGTACAGCCAGACGTAGATGGCCGCCCAGATCGCGATGCCGACAACGCCGGGGCCGTAGTAGTCGTGGTAGCAGCACCGCAGGACGACGGCGACAAGCACGATCTCCGGCAGCGGCCGCCCGGCTTGCCGGAGGGTGCTCACCACGAATGCGAGCGCGATCGTTTCCTCGACGATGCCGGCGGCGAGCGAGGCCGCCGTGGTGTACAGCAGGTAGCTGGCGTCCTGGTGCGCCGGCTGGCCCAGCTTCCCGGTGGCCAGCGCGCCGGTGACGAAGCCGCCGATGATCAGCGCCACGAGCGCCCATGCCCCGATCCGGTAAGCCTGCGCCGCCGCTACCTTGCCGCTGGCCTTGCGCGGAAGGCCGAACCCGAGCATGCGCAGCGAGATGCCACGCCGGGCCGAGAGCAGGCCCGCGACCAGGATCGCCAGCGCGCACAACGCAAGTTCGCTGATCGCCGCCGGGGTGAAGACGGCCCAGCTCCCGGACGGAACGGGATACCGGCGAGCCAGTGTCTCGCCGCCAGCGACGATGCTTGCCGCGAAGAAGGTCAGGTAGACGCCAAGGACCTCGAGGTAGGCGCGCCTGGCTGAGATCCGCTCGACTGGCGGCGGCGACTGGATCGACCACCAGTGCGCACGGGGCGGGCGGCCCACCGGCCCGGGCCATGCGCTCGCACCGGGCTGGACTGGCCCTGACGTCGCAGGCTGGCCGGCGTTGGGCTGGAACTCCATGCAGCGCGACCTTACCTGCCGACCGCGTAGCCCTGCATACCGCGTGGATTCGCCGCTGCGTGCAGGAATCCCTGGTCCCGGCTCACCGCGCTGATCCGGCCAAGCGACCACGGCCCGGTCACGGTTACCTCGTGGCCGCGCTCCCGCAGGTCCCGCGCGACCGGGGAGCCGAACCTGTCCTCGACGGTCAGCGACCGGGGAACGCTTTGCCTGGGGTAAAACGACGACGGGAAATGATCGGTGTGGAACGCGGGGGCGTCGATCGCCTGCTGCAGGTTCATCCCGAACAGCACGTGGTTCAGGAAGAAGCCCATCGTCCACTGGTCCTGCTGGTCACCGCCGGGCGTGCCGAACGCCATGTACGGCTCGCCGTCGCGCAGCACCAGGCCGGGCGACAG
>JASHXW010000465.1 GCA_030043395.1 Streptosporangiaceae bacterium | reverse complement strand
TTCGTTTGCGCAGGCGAGATTCAGGTAGCTGCCGTAGCCGAACCAGGCTCGCCGGGAGACAGGAGTAGCGATGCGCATGGCGACGGGACTCGCAGTGATAGCCGTCGGCGCCATCCTGGCATTCGCGGTTAACGGGCACCCTTCCTTCCTTCAACATCCAGGTCGCTGGCTGGGTGATCATGCTCACCGGCATCGTTGGCCTCGCCGTGCCGAGGCGCGGCTATGGCTGGATGCGCAGGCAGCTGCATATCCAGCAGGTGCAGCGTGGACGCGGCCAGGGTCGCAGCCGATACGTGATGCGCAGGGCGCTGAACCCGGGAACCGGATTGGCGGCCACCACCGCAACGCCAGACGAGCCAATCGCCGCCGAGGCGGTCGCTGACGACACCGAGCCGCTCATCCCCGAGGAAATCAGGGACTACTGACCGATCGGCGACCAGAACTGCTCGCGGCTACGTTGTCGAAGGTCACGCTTAGGGTGTCCGGAATGAACCCGGCGGCGCATGGCGCCAGGTAAGGGCAGGAGCTGAATACCGCTTTGCCCATTCCGCTGCAAGGCACCCGCACCGAGCTCGGAATTTCCTGCGATTTGCCGTACTTGCGGAAGGTCAGCGTGACCGGCTTGGCCTTGCCCCGGACAGGCTGGAACCAGGAGTAGATCCGGCTGAACGGCCCGGTGTCGCCGTGCCCGCGAGCGGTCAACGCCACCGACATCGTCTGGCCGCTCTCTACTGGGCCGGTGCGGTGACCCCCTGCGGGGCCTGGGCAGACGGTGTCCACGACCACGCTGCCCTCGTCGCCGTTGACGATGCCCACGAAGCGCTGCTGCGGGCCGATTGGCGTCTGGGCCGCGGCGGCTACCCCGCCCGCGCAGGCGAACGCGATGATCGCGCTGGCTGCCACGGCACTCCGGGCAGCCGACCGAACGTTCATGACGGCCTCTCAGCAACCATGAGACGGCATCTCGGGCCTATTCTCCCACATCGAAATGCAGGCGCCCATGACGATCGGCGCGCTCGTTGTTCGGGCCCGCTTTCTTCGCGCCCTTACGGCGTGGCGCAGCCGTCACCAGGAAATTCAGGCACACAGTGGCTGGGCCAGCGAAATTTTGCGAGGCTAAGCGTGGCGTGCAGGATCGGCGAATGGCTGGAGGAGCATTGATCAGGTTGAGACGTCGTTCCATCGGCGTGGTCGTGCCCGTCGTGGCGCTGGCCGCCCTGCTGCTCGGCAACGCTGCGGCGACTGCCGGAGAGCACCACGGAATCCGCCGGGTCGCGGCCGGGTTCGCCGGCGCCCGGCCTGTACTCGGTCCGCCAGTAGGACGGGCCAAGCCAGCCACGACGGCGCCAGATCTCGCTCCGAAGGGGGCGAAATCGCCTTGGGTGGGGCTGAAGAACCCGCCTCCGTTCAGCCCGGGCACGATGCTGCTGGCCAGTGACGGAACGGTACTGGTCCACGCCGAGCCCGCCTCCGGGGGCACGACCAGGTGGTACAAGCTGACGCCGAACGCCAAGGGCAGCTACATCGACGGGACCTGGAGCCAGATCGCCTCGATGCCGGGGGGTTACGACCCTCTGTACTTTGCCTCGGCAATACTCCCCAATGGCCACATGATCGTCGAAGGCGGCGAATACCTCGGGGGCACGCCGACGTGGAGCAACGGCGGTGCTATCTACAATCCGGTCACCAACAAGTGGCGATCGGTCGCCCCGCCCACCGGCTGGGCGAACATTGGAGACGCCCAGAGCGACGTCCTCGCCAACGGCACGTACGTGCTGTCCCAGGCGTGCCAGAACTGCACTTCCGCGGACGGAATTCTGACCACCGATGACGCGATCTTCAACGCGAGCACGTTGAACTGGCTGGTCATTCCCGGCGAGTTCAAGAATGACCCCAATGACGAGGAGGGCTGGAGCCTTGAGCCGAGCGGTCAGCTTCTGACCATTGACACCTGGCTGACCCCGACGACCGAGCTGTTCACGCCGAGCAGCCTGAGCTGGTCGTTTGCCGGAAATACGGTGAACTCGCCGATTAACACGCCAGCAGTCGAGATTGGACCGCAAGTGGTACTACCTGGTGGAAACACGTTCGTGGTAGGGGCAGGCAGTTCGACTGACATGGGCACGACGTGCACCACGCACTCGCCGGCCAACACCGCGCTGTACGACTACGTCGCAGGCAAGTGGGTCAACGGCCCCAAGATCCCGACCATCGGCGGCCTGCAGTACGACAGCGCGGACGGGCCTGGCTCCATCTTGCCGGACGGCAACGTGCTGTTCGACGTCAGCGCCTGCGTCTACGACGCCCCGCTGGCGTTCTTCCTGTACCACGCGAGCTCGAACACCCTCAGCCCGGTTCCGAACATCGCGAACGCGAAGAACGACTCCACGTACTACACGCGGATGCTCGCCTTGCCCAACGGCCAGGTGCTCTTCAACGACGGCAGCAAGCACATGCTGGTCTACACGGCAGGCGGAAAGCCCAACCCAGCGTGGGCTCCCGTCGTCACGTCGATCAGCAGCACCACGCTCTCTCCGGGGAAGACAGCCAGCCTGTCCGGCATCCAGATCGCCGGGCTGTCCCAGGGTGCGGCCTACGGTGACGACGTTCAGGACAACACCAACTTCCCGCTGGTGCGGATCACCAATTCCAAGACCGGCGTGGTCACCTACGCGCGAACGAGCAACTGGACGTCTGTCTCCATCGCGCCAGGCGCCACCGCGTCGACCGAGTTCACGCTCCCGGGTACCACGCCAGCAGGGAACAGCACCCTGGTGGTGGTGGCGAACGGGATCGCGTCGCAGCCGATACCCGTGACGATCCGCTGAAAGATCTCGGGGTAGTCGTAACCGGCCGCTCGATTGGTTACGGCTACCCCCGAAAATTCGCCGTGTGCGCGGACCTGACGAACCGATACGAGACTCGCGCGATACCCCAATGTCTGGTTTGGCATGAAAGATATTCGTACGCTGATGGAGGCATTCGAGGGTCGGTCCTAGCCTGCGCTGGTCAATGGCGACGGGCCGCTGTCAGCAGAAAGGCGGCCTGCGATGGGCCTTCTCGGCAAGATGAAGACCGCTATGGGAGGCGACGACTCCCAGCTCATGATGAACGGGCAGCTAGGCCGTGGCGAGGTAACCAGCGTCCGGGTGACCGGAGCGTCGGTGCAGCACGGCGGCGCACCGCCTGAGCAGGTCTGCGTGTTCGAGCTGATGGTCTATCTCGACAACACCCCGCCGTTCCCCGCCGAGGTCCGCAAGCGCGTGCCGGTCTACGCGCTGTCCGACATCCAGCCGGGCGGCACGGTCGTGGCCGTGCGAGTCGATCCCTCGGATCACTCGCGAGTGGGCATCGACTTCAGCGTCGAGCCGCCGACAGTGCAGCTAGCTCAGACCCCGGGGAAGATCACCGCGCAGGACATCCTGGATCGCGGCAGCCCGTGCGAGGCCGTCATCGTCCAGTCGCAGCCGCTCGGCGTCAAGAGCTCGGTGTCCGGCCTGGACATGTACGCGTTCCTGCTGACGATCATGGTCTCCGGCCAGGCGCCGTACCAGGTCCAGGTTGGCAACCCGGTACCGCCGGAGGGCATCCCGCTGCTCTTCCCCGGATCCAAGGTCCCTGCCATGTACTTGCCAGGCGGGATTCCCGAGAACGTGGTCATCAACTGGAAGGCTGCGCTGTCGGGCTACACGGGCATCTAGCAGGCGCCCTTCACCACGGCACCCTCGCCGCGACGAACCAGGCGCCATCGAACAGCGGCTCGCCGCCGAGCTCGCCAGCCAGCTCGCCGGCGGTGAAGTACCGCTTGTAGACCTGATGGCGCGAGCCGTCGTTCAAGGTCCGCTCCTGCCATTGCTCGGCGTCGACCCCAGGCCGGCGGGCAGAGTCGATCACGACCAGCTCGCCGGCCACCCGCCGGGCTTCGGCGAGGAACGCCTGGCGTTCCGCGGCAGGCAAGTGGCCGTAGAAGTGCCCGGTGAACACCCGGTCGAAGGAACGGTCGGCCACCACCAGGTCCAGCGCGTTACCCACGATCGCCAGCCCGTCGGGCAGGCGGGCCTGCGCCAGCGCGACCATGGCCGGGCTCTGGTCGACGCCGACAACGAACCCCCGCAGGTGCCTGGTCAGGAACCCGGTGCCGCAGGCGACGTCGAGCGTCCGCGCGGGCGGCAGGCCCTGCACCAGAGCGACCACCTGGCCGACCTCATCGTGCCAGCCAGGCC
>JASHXW010000464.1 GCA_030043395.1 Streptosporangiaceae bacterium | reverse complement strand
GGAAGGACGCATGCTTAGCGACGGCCTCCGGCAGCCGGCCTGGCTGCGCTCCGGCCAGCTGCGGGTCTTCCTCCACTACGGGCACGAGGGTCAGCGAGGGATAGGCCAGCCGCAGCGTCTCCAGGTCGCGCATGTCATACAGGTCGGCGCTGCTGCGCACGCCCACGTACAAGGTCACGGCCCGGCGGCGCCCGGATCCCGATGCGCCGACGATCGCCTCGGTGATGGCCTTCACTGGCGACAGGCCAGTGCCGCCGGCCACGCAAACCAGGTCCCGGCCCGAGTCGGCCATGCGCATGTCGCCACGCGCCGCGCCGAGCAGCAGCGTGTCGCCCGTCTCGCAGTGCGCGACGAGGGCCGTGCTGACCAGGCCGCCGGTCACCGCGCGCACGTGCAGGTCGATCAGGCCGTTCTGGCGCGGAGCGTTCGCTATCGAGTAGTTGCGCCACACCCGGGGCCAGCGCGGCACCTGCACGGCGATGTACTGCCCGGGCTGATAGCTCAGCGGCCGGTCGGGCCGGACGGAGAGCACGGCGATCGAGTCCGAGCGGCGATCGTGGTGCACCACCTCGCCGGTCCACCAGGCCGGCTGCTCGCGCTCGTCCTGCTCGGCGGCTGCGGCCATGACCGTGCGGAAGTAGCTCAGCGCGGCCTGCCACGCGGCGCTCAGCTCCGACGTCCAGCCCGCGCCCATCGTGTGCTCGGCGGTAGCCAGCAGGGCCTCGAAGAATGGCTGGTAATGGCGTTCCTTGACGCCGTACTTGCGATGCAGGACGGCGGCGTGGCGCAGTGCCTCCTCCGTCGCGGCCGCATCCTCGAGGTTCCAGAACAGGCGCGCGATCATCCGGAACGCCAGCGCCCTCGTCCGGGTCATGCCGAGGGGGAAAAGGCCGCGCAGGTCAGGATTGGCCGCGAAGAGCCGACCGTAGAGATACTCCATCACCTGCTGCGGATCGGATGCCAGCCGGGCGAAGGACTCCTTGACGAGTCGCCGGTCGAAATGGTTCGCGTCATCGGCTGCGCTCACGTCGGGCTGATCGTCGCTGCCCGCGCTCTCAATGGGCGCCGCCTGGCTGGGAATGGCCACCTCGGCATTGGCGGCGCGATCGGATTCCGACACTTCCGAGCCACGAACTGCCGCCACAGCATGCAGTGTCTCAGCTACACCTGGTATCTACCACCGATTCGGCGCAAGGCGCCTTGATCGCGGCTGATCCGCACTGCTCTACGATGAGCCGGTGGCTGATACCAGGTACCTCCGCTTCCCGAACCTGCACGGCGACACTCTGGCGTTCGTCGCCGACGACGACGTATGGCTTGCCCCGGTCAGCGGCGGCCGGGCCTGGCGAATCTCGGCGGATCAGGCTCCCGCGGCCAGCCCGCGGCTGTCTCCCGACGGCAGCCTGGTCGCCTGGACGAGCTGGCGCGACGGACCGCCGGAGATCTACCTGGCGGGCACCGAGGATGGCGGCTCGGCACGCGTCAGCTACTGGTCGAGCGACACGACCCGGCTGCGCGGGTGGAATCCGGCGGGGGAGATCCTGGCGATAACCGGGACCGATCAGCCGTTCCCGCGGCGCACCTGGGCTTACGCGATTCCCGTCGCCGACGGGGCCGGCCAGTTCTCGGCGCATCGCCGCCTGCCTTACGGGCCAGTGGCTGACCTGCACACCGATGGCACGGCCACGGCGCTGCTCACGGCCTCGGTCGGCCTGGAGCCTGCCTTCTGGAAGCGATACCGCGGTGGCCGGATGGGCAGGCTGTGGGTCTCCGACGGCGGTACGCAGGAGGCCGCGCCCTTCCGCCGGCTGCTCGCCGGGGTGGACGGGCAGTTCGCTTGCCCGATGCTGATCGACGGTCGGCTGGCGTTCATCAGTGACTACGAGGGCACCGGCAACCTGTACTCCTGCGCGCTCGACGGCACCGGCATGCGCCGGCACACCGATAGCGACGGCTTCTACGTGCGCAACGCCAGCACTGATGGCAGCCGGGTGGTGTTCCAGCTCGCCGGGGACCTGTGGCTGCTTGACGACCTGAGCCCGGATAGCGTCGCGCGCAAGCTCGACGTCCGGCTCGGCTCGCCCGCTGGCGGCCGGGCCACCAAGCTCGTGTCCGCCGACGACCACCTCGACGACCTGAATTGCGACGCCACCGGCCAGGCCAGCGTGGTGCAGGTCCGCGGCACCGTCCACTGGATCGCCCATCGCGACGGCCCGGCGCGTGCCCTGTCGGCCATCCCCGGCCCGGTCGCGCGCCAGCCGCGGGTGCTGGGCAGCACGGGCCAGGCGATCTGGGTCGTGGAGGCCGACGGTGCCGATGCACTGGAGATCGGGCCTGTCGACGGCGGCGAGGACGCCGGGCAGTCGAGACGCCGGATCGCTGCCGGCCAGATCGGCATGGTGTACGACCTGGCCGCTGCTCCGGACGGCGCGAGCGTCGCGGTTGCGGCCAGAGACGGCGGCCTGTTCCTCGTCGACGTCGAGTCCGGGGAGGTGCACGAGCTTGCCAGGTCCGGCCACGGCGCGATCAGCGGGCTCGCCTACGCGCCGGACTCGGCCTGGCTGGCATGGTCGGAGCCGGTCGATGACCCGATGCGCAAGCTCCGGCTGGCCAGGCTCTCCGACCGGGAGGTCACCGACATCACCGACGGCCGGTTCGCCGACACCGATCCGAGCTTCACGCCGGATGGCCAGTACCTGGCGTTCCTGTCGCGGCGGACCTTCGATCCCGTCTATGACCAGCACATGTTCGACCTGTCGTTCCCCTACGGCGTCAGGCCGTTCCTGCTGACGCTGTCGGCCGACACCCCGTCGCCATTCGGGCCGCTGCTCGGCGGCCGCCCGATCGGCGGCGCCAAGGACGAGGACAAGCCGGAGTCCGCGAAGAAGCGGGCTAGCCAGGTCAAGGCCGCCGGCGACGCCGAAGAGGCCGCAGGCGCGGGAGCGGACGCCGCCGGGGCTGACCACGCCGCCGGCGGCAAGGATGACGGCGAATCCGAGTCTGGCGATGACGGCTCAGATTCCGATGACGGCGTTAAGCCGGTCGAGATCGACCTTAAGGACCTGGGCACGCGCATCGTCCAGGTGCCTGCGCCCGAGTCCAGGTACCGCTCGTTGCGGGCCGTCGACGGCGGCCTGGTCTGGCTGAATGAGCCACTCACCGGCAATCTCGGCGAGAGCGGCGCCCGCCTGGACGACAGCCGGCCACGTCCCGCGCTTGAGTACTTCGACATCAAGCGCTCCAAGATCACCGAGCTGATGAGCGACGCGACCTGGTTCGACGTCAGCGGCGACGGCAGCCGGCTGGCGGTCTACGACCGGCACCAGCTTGTCGTTATTCCTGCGAACCGGAAAACCGATTCGGACAACACCGACGACCGCGTCAGTGTCGACTTGGCTCGGGCCAGGTTCCTTGCTGACCCCGCCGCCCTCTGGCGTGCCGCCTACGACGAGGCCGGACGGCTCATGCGGCACGATTTCTGGATCCCCGACATGGGCGATGTCGACTGGGACGTCGTGCTCGAGCAGTACCGGCCCATGCTCGACCGGATCGGCACGTCCGACGAGTTCGCCGACCTGCTACACGAGGTGGTCGCCGAACTGGGCAGCTCGCACGCGTACATCAACCCGGCAGGCGGCCACGACCACACCGGCCAGGTGGCCGGCCTGCTCGGAGCCGACCTGCAGCCCAGCCCGGAGGGCTGGCGAATCGGCCGGATCCTGCCCGGCGAGGCCTCCGACCCGCGTGCCCGCTCCCCGCTGGAGGCACCTGGCACCGGAATCAGCGAGGGCGACCTCCTGCTGGCCGTCGACGGCCAGCTCGTCGATGCCGCCCAGGGGCCGGGGCCGTTGCTGGTCGGCTCGGCAGGCAAGCCGGTCGAGCTCACCCTACGCCGCGCTGCAGACGGCGAACTGCACCGCGCCGTCGTGATCCCGCTTTCCGACGAGCGGCGGCTGCGCTACCAGGACTGGGTGGCCGGCCGGCGCAAGCTGGTCAGGGAGCTGAGTGAGAACCGGCTCGGCTACCTGCACATCCCGGACATGATGAGCGAGGGCTGGTCCGACTTCCACCGCGACTTGCGCCACGAGATGAACCGCGAGGGGCTGATCATGGATGTCCGGTCCAACCGGGGCGGGCACACGTCGCAGCTCATCATCGAGAAGCTGGCCAGGCGCATCATCGGCTGGGACGTGGTCCGCAACCAAGCGCCAGAGAGCTACCCGATGCAGGCACCGCGCGGCCCGGTCGTCGCCCTCGCCGACGAGACCTCGGGATCCGACGGGGACATCGTCACGGCCGCGATCAAGATCATGAAGATCGGACCTGTGGTCGGCGCCCGGACCTGGGGCGGCGTGATCGGCATCGATGGCTACCAGCAGCTTGTCGACGGGACGTCGATGACGGTGCCGACGGCCTCGTTCTGGTTCGGCGATCTCGGCTGGGGCGTGGAGAACTACGGTGTCGACCCCGATGTCGAGGTGCTGATCTCGCCGGACGACTGGGGCGCGGGCAACGACACCCAGCTTCGCGAGGCCGTCAGGCTGGCCATGGAAGCTCTGGAGCGTGATCCTGCCGCGGCGCCGCCGGGCACCGATGACCGCCCGTCCCGACGGCGCCCGCCCCTGCCGCCGCGCCCGTCATCGGGCTGAGCGGAACGGAGCTGCAGGCCCTCCGCCGCCCCGACCGCGTCCACCCCGGGGAGCCCGCCGGCCTTGCCCC
>JASHXW010000463.1 GCA_030043395.1 Streptosporangiaceae bacterium | reverse complement strand
GGATGAGCAGGACATCGCCGGGCTCAAGGCCGCGATCCTCGGATCGGGCCTGACCATTCCCGAGCTCGTGCGGACCGCCTGGGCGTCGGCGTCGACGTTCCGGGGCACCGACAAGCGCGGCGGCGCGAACGGGGCACGGATCCGGCTCGCTCCGCAGAACGACTGGGAGGTCAACAACCCCGCTGAGCTGGCGAACGTGCTGCGCACGCTGGAAGGCATACAGCAGCACTTCAACAACGCTCATGACGGCGGGACGAAGCAGGTTTCCCTGGCCGACGTGATCGTGCTCGCCGGCTGCGCTGCAGTGGAGCAGGCAGCGAACAACGCAGGGCACGACGTCACCGTCCCGTTCGCGCCCGGTCGCACGGACGCGACCCAGGAGTGGACCGACGTGGAGTCCTTCGCCGTCCTCGAGCCTGTCGCCGACGGGTTCCGCAACTACCCGGGCAAGCTGCAGCCGAAGCTCGCTGAGCACGTGCTGGTCGACAAGGCGAGCTTGCTGACGCTGACCGCGCCCGAGCTAACTGTCTTGGTGGGTGGCCTGCGGGTGCTGAACGCCAACTTCGACAAGTCCAGCCTCGGCGTGCTGACCAGCCGGCCCGAGACGCTCACGAACGACTACTTCGTGAACCTGCTCGACATGGGCACGCAGTGGCACGCGACATCCGACGCCGAGGACACGTTCGAGGGCCGTGACCGCGCGAGCGGTGAGCTGAAGTGGACAGGGAGCCGTTGCGACCTGGTCTTCGGCTCGAACTCGCAACTCCGCGCGATCGCCGAGGTTTACGCGGGCAGCGACGCGGAGGGCAAGTTCGTCCGCGACTTCGTTGCCGCGTGGAACAAGGTCATGAACCTCGACCGGTTCGACCTGACCTGATCGACCAACGGGACGCCGCGCGCGATCGGGCAATCTGACGCGCGCGGCGTCCCTTCACGTGTGCAGGATGAGGCCATGAGCAGCAACGCATCCGAGGTAGCACTGCGCCCGGTTCGCGAAGAGGACCTGCCGAAGATCGAAGCACTGACTCAGGACCCCGCCAGCACTGGCGAGTTCGAGTGGTTCGGCTGGCCTGACCCGCGGCGCTGGCGACGAGGCTGGGAAGACAATGGCCTGCTCGGCCCGGAGGGCGGCACGCTGATCGTCACTTGCGACGAGCAGTTTCTCGGCCTCGTCGACTGGCGCCAGCATCAGATCCCCGGCTCGTTTTCCTGGGAGATCGGCATCGTCCTGCTGCCCGAGGCGCGGGGCCGCGGCTATGGCACCCAGGCCCAGGTGCTGCTCGTTCGCTACCTGTTCGCCCACACCACGGTGCACCGCATCTGGGCCGGGACCGAGGCAGGCAATATCGCCGAGCAAAAGGCGTTGGAAAAGGCCGGGTTCACCAGGGAGGGAGTCACCCGGGCCACCGGGTGGCGCAACGGCGCCTGGCGAGATGGAGTGATCTACAGCATCCTGCGCACAGATCCGGCCCTCAGCCGCCGGAGATGAACAAAGCCCGGGCAGTCACTCGGCACTAATTCCCTCGCGGGGCCTGCGGCGTTGTGGCATGCTCGGCGACCGTGCCTGAAATATCCCTTGCCGATAAGCCGACCATCGATGGCGCGAAGGTCGTGCTCCGGCCCGTTCACCCAGACGACGTGGACCCCGATCACGTTGACGACCCCGAAGGGGACAGGCTGACCGGCAGCCATCCGCGCCCGGGCGGGCTGACAATTGAGCAGCGGCGAAACTGGTACGCCACCCGGGCGGACTTTGATGACCGCCTCGACCTCGCGGTCGTAGACAAGGCAACCGGCAAGTTCGCCGGCGAGGTCGTCCTGAACGATCTCAACCGCGACGACCAGTCCTGCAGCTTCCGGATCTACCTGTTCAGCGCGCGCAACCGGGACCGAGGGCTCGGGACTGAAGCCACCAGGCTGATCCTGCGGCACGCCTTCGAGACCGTCGGCCTGCACCGGGTGGAGCTCGAGGTCTACGACTTCAATCCGCGTGCCCGCCGCGTGTACGAGAAGGTCGGCTTCGTCTACGAGGGCACCAAGCGGGACGCGCTGCTGTGGGCCGGGGAGTGGATCGACGCGCACACCATGTCGATCCTGGCTGGCGAATGGGCGGCACACCGCGGCCATCCGGGCGTGCAGTGACGGGACAGCACGACCTGCCCGGACGAGCGCCGGTCAGGTCGACTTAGGACGGCTGGAGGTGCGTCCCGTACAGCTCGCCTAGTGCCTGCCAGTGCCGCTCCGCGGCCTCCGCGTTGTACGTCGGGTTGTCCGGCACCGCGAATCCGTGGTGCGCGGGGTAGAACTCGACGACGTGGTCGACGCCCGCCTCGGCCAGCGCGCTGTCCAGCATCTCGGCCTGCTCGGGCGTAAACGAGCCGTCCTCCTCCGCACCCGCGACGTACACCGTGGCGGCAATCCGGTCCGCGCCCAGGTGCGGGCTGGACGGGTCGTCGGCGACGGCGATCCTGCCGCCGTGGAAGGAGGCCGCCGCCGCGATCTTGTCGCCGAGGCCGCCGGCGGCAACCATCGACATCCGCCCGCCCATGCAGTAGCCGGTCGTCCCGATGGCTGACCCTGCCACTTCCGGGCGCGCGAGCAGGAATTCTGAGTAGGCGCGCGCATCGGAGACGATCTTGTCGTTAGTGAGCGCGCCCATGAGGCCGAACAACCGGGTCCGCTCGGCGTCGTCGGAGAACATGTTCGTGAAGCTAAATGGCGCCCAATCGCCTGCGCGGTAGTACACATCGGGAACCAGCGCGACATAGCCCATGCTCGCTAGCCGGTCGCCCATCTCGCGCATGGTTTCCCTGGCTCCGCCAGCGTCAGGAAAGACCAGCACGCCCGGCCACGGCCCGTCCCCCTCAGGAATATGCAAAGTGGCCTTACTCTGCCCATCGGGCGTAGGGATGAGAACGTCCAGCCTTGGCATTGCGCCGCCTCCGCGATGCTCGTCGAGCCGATTCACCGAAACTGACGGCCCGAACGTACCACCAGTAGGCGCCGTTCCTGGCCTACCTGTGGCCTGTCCATATGCGGGCCGTTATGGCCGGTAGCGTTCACGTTGCTGGTGCGTAATACTGCGGGCATGGCTGATGGTTCGCTCCAGGGCTGGTCCGAGGATCCGTTCGGGCTGCATGAAGCGCGCTACTTCTCGGCTGGCACGCCGACGAAGCTGGTACGGGACGGCAGACTCGAGAGCTTCGACGAGCCGCCGTCGGCCGCTCCGCCATCAGGCACGTACGTGCCGGAGAACGCGCTGGCCGGCTCGGCAGGCGTGGTGCCGGGGCTAGCTGGCACGAGTGGCTTCTCACCGAACGGCTTTTCACCGATCAGCCCTTCGCTGAACGGCTCTGGGCCTGGCTCCTCGGCGGGCGGCGGCGAGCGCGGGCTTGCGCCGAGGCGATCGCATAAAGGCCTGGTGGCCGCCGCGGCAGTCGTCGCGGTCGCGGCCGTGACGGCCGGGATCGTCATCGTCGCCAGGTCGGGTCCGCGACACGACACGCACCAGCTGACGATCTCGAGCGCCGCATTCGTGACGCGGTCGGCCCAGCACACGCTCGCCGAGCACACAGCCCAGATGAACATGTCGGGCACAGTCCAGGCAGGGGGTCAGAGCGTCGCGCTGAGCGGCACGGGTGAGGTCGACTTCGCTACCAACACCATGGAGTTCAGCCTGACGTCCACTCTGAGCGGCCGGTCGCTGGCGGAGAAAGAGATCCTGATCGACGGGAACCTCTACCTGTCGATCAGCGTGGACGGCAAGAGCATGGCCGCGGTGACAGGCGGACGTAACTGGATCAAGATGCCCAGCCAGGAGTCAGGTACGGCGAGCCTCCTAGGCAGTGATCCGCTGTCCTCGCTCGCGGTGCTTGAGCAGCACGGCGACTCGGTCCAGAGTCTGGGAACCAAGAGCATCGGGGGAGTGACCTGCACTGGCTACGCGGTGACGCCGAGCATGCACGCGATGGTCGCCGCCGCGAAGAAGGAGTTCGCCAAGCTCGGGGTATCCCCGGCCATGACCAAGTTCATGCTCGGCCAGGTGCAGAGCATGACTCCGCCGACAGTGACCGTCTGGCTCAACCAGCAGGAACTCGTCCGCCAGATGAGCCTGAGCCTGCAGATGAACGGCCTCGGCGCAGCGATGTCCGCCAGCGCGGTCATCGACTTCACCCATTTCGGAACCCCGGTCACGATCAAGGCGCCGGCGCCGTCCGACACGATCAGCTACAGCTCTTTCCTGCGGGTAGCCGGCCGCGACCTCACCTTCTGAGCGGTCCCAGGCCGGCGCTCTCGCCCAGTAGCAGCGCGGGCCCAGTACTGGCCGTCCATGATGGAGTTCATGGCGCTGCGCACCGCGTTCACTGAACTGCTGGGGCTTGAGCATCCGATCGCGCTGGCCCCGATGGGCGGGGCGTCGGGAGGAGCCCTCGCCGCCGCCGTCTCGAACGGCGGCGGGCTCGGGATCGTCGGCGCTGGCCGCGAGGATCCTGACTGGCTGGCCCGCGAGCTTGAGGTCATCGCCGGACGGACCACCAGGCCGTGGGGTGTGGGCTTCCAGACGTGGGCTGCTAGCGAAGCCATGATCGACCAGGCGCTGGCATGCGGCCCGAGCGCGATCATGCTGTCCTTCGGTGACCCCAGGGACCTCGCCGCACGGGTCCGCGCAGCGGGCGTGACGCTCCTCGTGCAGGTCACGGACCTCGGCGAGGCGAAGCTGGCGATAGACGCCGGCGCGGACATCATCGTGGCGCAAGGGACTGAGGCCGGCGGTCATGGCGGCCGGCGGTCCACGCTGCCCTTCGTCCCGGTCGTGGTGGACCTGGCCGCGCCGACGCCGGTACTCGCGGCCGGCGGCATCGCCGACGGCCGGGGCGTCGCGGCAGCCCTGACCCTCGGCGCCGTAGGTGCTCTCATCGGCACCAGGTTCCTGGCCACCCCCGAGGCTCTGGTGCCCAGCTGGGTCACCAAGGCGATCATCGAGGGCAGCGGCGAGGACACCGAGCGCAGCCGGGTGTCAGACATCGCTCGCAGCGCACCCTGGCCCTCCAGGTGGGCGGCCCGCACGCTGCGGAATCCGTTCTTCGACCAGTGGCGCGGCCGGGAGGACGAACTCGCTGCCGATCCGGTTGCCCGGCGGGCTTACCGCG
>JASHXW010000462.1 GCA_030043395.1 Streptosporangiaceae bacterium | reverse complement strand
ACCCGGCCACAAGTAGTCCGGCCGACAACCCGGACGTCTACACCGCCAAGGCGCGTATAGACGTCCGAGCTAACCGACAGCCCACCCCGCCACAAGTAGTCCGGCCGACAACCCGGACGTCTACACCGCCACGGCACGTGCGCGCGTCCGAGCTAACCGACAGCCCACCCCGCCACGCGCACCATGAGTTGTCCGGTGAACAACCCGGACGTCTACACCGCCACGGCACGTGTCGGCGTGCGAGCCAACGGACAGCCGACCCGGCCACGCGCACCATGAGTTGTCCGGACGCCTACGCCGCCCGGACGCGTGCGCGCGTCCGGGATCATGGAGAAGTGACTTGCCGGCGCTGTTAGCCCACCAGCACATGTCGCGGCACCCATCCCCGCGCCGCCGGGATTATCGGATTGCAGGCGCTCGGTAGGCTTTATGCATGGCTGACCCGCAGGCCGCGCTCGCGGCGGACGTACGCGCCGCGCTGGACGCTGAGTTCGGTGCGGAGTACGCGGACGCCGACCCGCTTATCAGGCCGTCGGCCTTCGCGGACTTTCAGTCCAATGTCGCGCTCGCTCTCGGCAAGCGACTCGGCCAGCAGCCGCGCGAGGTAGCCGCCCGGATCGCCGGACACCTCAGCAGCTCGTCGATGTACGAGGCGGCTGAGGTGAGCGGACCGGGTTTCATCAACATCACGCTCAAGGACTCCTGGATTGGCGACGCCGCCACTGGAGAGCTCGGCGACCCGCGGCTCGGCGTGGCGGTCACCGACCACCAGCAATGCGTGGTGGTCGACTACTCAGCGCCCAATGTCGCGAAGGAAATGCACGTCGGCCATCTGCGGACCACCGTCGTCGGGGACGCAGTGGTGCGGGTGCTGGAGCACCTCGGCAATCGGGTGGTCCGCGCGAACCACATCGGCGACTGGGGCACTAACTTCGGCATGCTGCTCGAGCATCTGCTGGACATAGGCGAGGACGCCGCATACGCGGAGCTCGCGGCTGGCGACATAAACGCCTTCTACCAGGCCGCCAAGTTCAAGTTCGACAGGGATCCAGCCTTCGCCGACCGGTCGCGCCGCAGGGTGGTCGCGCTGCAGGCCGGGGATCCGGAGACGCTGCGCCTGTGGCAGTCGCTGGTCAGCGACTCCAGGCAGTACTACAACGCGGTGTACGCACGGCTCGGTGTCACGCTGACCGATGCTGACCTGGCACCCGAGAGCTTCTACAACCCCATGCTCGAGGACGTGTGCCGCGACCTCGAGCAGGCCGGCGTGGCCGTTATGAGCGACGGCGCCCTCTGCGCGTTCCCTCCCGGGTTCACCGGCCGAGACGGCCAGCCGCTGCCGCTCATCTTGCGCAAGTCAGACGGCGGCTACGGGTACGGCACTACCGACATGGCGGCTATCCGGTACCGCGTCAGGGACCTGCACGCCGACCGGATCATCTATGTAGTCGGTTCTGAGCAGGCGCAGCACTTCGCGATGGTCTTCGCCACTGCGCGCCAGGCGGGCTGGCTGCCAGATTCGGTGCACGCCGAGCACGCCGCGATCGGCATGGTCACCGGCACGGACCGCAAGCGCTTCAGGACCCGGACTGGCCGGTCGGTCAAGCTGATCGACCTGATCGACGAGGCCGTCGCACGGGCCGAGGAAGTCATCAAGGACCGCTACGACGAGCCTGAGTTGCGGGCGCAGATCGCAGTGGCCGTCGGTATCGGCGCGCTGAAGTATGCCGACCTCTCGGTCGCCAGGGACTCCAGCTACATGCTGGACTTCGACCGGATGCTGGCGCTGACTGGCAACACTGGTCCGTACCTGCAGTACGCGGCCGCCCGGATCAGGTCCATCTTCCTGCGGGCCGGGTCCAGCCCGGAAGACGCGACTGGGCCGATCATCGTGCGTGCGCCGGCCGAGCGCGCTCTCGCGCTGCGCCTGCTCGGCCTAGGCGAGGCCGTCAGCGAGACTGCGCAGGGCGCAGAGCCGCACAAGCTCGCCGCGTTCCTGTTCGACGTGGCCAGCGACTTCACGACCTTCTACGAGCAGTGCCCGGTCCTGCGCGCCGACGAGCCCGCCGTCAGGGAGTCCAGGCTCGCGCTGTCCGCGCTGACCCTGAAGGTGCTGCTCACCGGCCTGGACCTGCTGGGCATTCCGGTGCCGGACCGGATGTAGCTGCCCGGCAGCCTGGCTCGGTTCCTGAGCCGACGTCAAGGTTTCTCAGGGAAAACACAGGAAGTGCCAGCGGCTATCCCAGCACGCCGTGCAAAGGTCCATGTCATGGCCGAGGGTGCAGGGATCGCTGGTTGCCTAACGGCCCATGACGGCATGCCTATCACGTACTCTCCTGCTCAGGTAGATACCTCCCCTTTCGACCGAGCGGACAGTGAGCCGGCGGCAGCCATGACAGAGGCGGAACGCATTCCCCGAGTGCTCGTCGTCGACGACGAGCCGAGCATTCGTGAACTGGTCCAGGTGGCGCTGAAGTTCCACGGCTGCGCGGTCAGCACTGCCGCAAACGGCAATGAGGCGATCCGGCAGGCTGACGCGATCAAGCCTGACCTGATCGTGCTCGACGTGATGCTCCCCGACCTCGACGGCTTCGAGGTCTGCCGGCGACTCAGGGCAGCGGGCAACGAGGTCCCCGTCATCTTCCTGACCGCCCGTGATACCTCGTCTGACACGGTGACCGGGCTGGCAATCGGCGGCGACGACTACGTCACCAAGCCCTTCTCTGTCGAAGCCCTCGTCGCACGGGTGCGCGCTGTGCTGAGGCGCGCGGCCCGAGCGGCCCAG
>JASHXW010000461.1 GCA_030043395.1 Streptosporangiaceae bacterium | reverse complement strand
CTGCGAGTCGGACTCCGACATCGCGTCCTTGATGCCACGGAACTGGCTGTCCAGGACCTCGCGCCTAAGCAGGTCCTTGAGCTGCTCGAAGGTCGCGGCGGCGTCCTGGCTGCGCCACTGGTAGTCGGCGAGCGCCCTGATCGCGCCCGCCGTGTCCTGTGGCAGTGCGTCAAGCTCGTCCTCGCGCAGCCTGGCGTCGTCGCTCGGGTCGGGAAACAGTTCCGCGCGCTCCTGGCCGATAGCCGTGTCGAGCAGCGCCCTGGCCTGCTCGAGTATCCCGTCGAGCCTGCCGCTGCGCCGCAGCTCCCGCTGGCGCTCCCGCACCTGCCTGAGCAGGTCGTCCAGGCCGCGATGGTCGCTGACGCCGCGCCTGAGCAGGTCGCGCAGGGCGCTGGCGATGTCCTCGCCTGCCAGTACCGAGTCCCCGAGCGCGTCAACTGCGCCGCGCACGTCATACGGCGGCTCGAGCGGGTCGGGTCCGCCGTGGTAAGCGCCGTACCGGTATCTGCTCACGGCCCGTCCTGCTCCTCTCCGCCCTGTCGGCCAGGCATCGTCGACGCGCCTGGCCAGGCCCGGCCCTGCCCGCCGCGCCGGTCACGCGCGGTAGACGGCGGCTCCGTCGACGACGTCCTTCGACAGGCGGCGCATCAGGTACAGGCCCTCGAGCGCGAACTCCAGCGCGGCCGCCGCCTGGCCGAACGACTCGCCACCGTCCCCGTCCAGCCGCTCCATGATCTTGGCCAGGCCCGGTACCTCTCCGATCCTGCGCAGCAGCTCCTGGGCCGAGACCAGATCTGACGACTCCACGCTGCCGCCCTCGGCGAAGATGGTCACCAGCGCCGTCAGGTCGGTACTGCCGAGGTGCGCCCGGAAGGTATCGGCCGTCGCCCGGCGCATCAGGTGCTCGAGAACCTCCGCTTCCCTGCCTTCCTCGCTGACCTCGAACTCGACCTTCCCGCGCAGTGTGCTCACGATCGCGGGCAAGTCGCAGATCCTGGCGACGGCCTGCTCCTCGCCGGTGATGGCCGCCCGACGCACCGCGGCCGCGACGACAGCCTCGGCCGCGGCAATCGCGAACCTGGCCGAAACCCCCGACCTGGCGTCTACCGCTGGCGAGGATCGCACCAGCCTGGTGAACCGGGCGATCACCTCGGTGAGATGACGGGGCAGCACGGCGTCCTGCGACTCGCCGCCCCACGCGATCTCCGCCTCCTGCCTGATGACGGCCAGCTCGTCATCCAGCGTGAGCGGGTAATGAGTGCGGATCTCAGCGCCGAACCTGTCCTTGAGCGGCGTGATGATCCGGCCCCTGTTGGTGTAGTCCTCCGGATTGGCGCTGGCCAGCAGCACCAGGTCGAGTGGCAGCCGCAGTGCGTAGCCGCGCACCGCGATGTCCCGCTCCTCCAGCACGTTGAGCAGCGACACCTGGATGCGCTCGGCCAGGTCAGGGAGTTCGTTGATGCAGAAGATGCCGCGGTTGGTGCGCGGCACGAGCCCGTAGTGAATCGTCTCCGGGTCACCGAGCGTCCTGCCCTCGGCGACCTTCACGGGGTCGATGTCGCCGATCAGGTCGCCCACGCTGGTGTCGGGCGTGGCGAGCTTCTCGCCATAGCGCAGGTCACGGTGGCGCCAGCTGACAGGCAGCTCTTCGCCGGCTTCCTCGGCCAGGCGCCGGCACCGCACGCATGCCGGCCGGTACGGATGATCGTTGATCTCGCATCCGGCGATCACCGGCGACCACTCGTCGAGCAGGCCAGTCAGCGTGCGGATCAGCCGCGTCTTGCCCTGGCCGCGCTCGCCGAGCAGGATCACGTCGTGCCCGGCGATCAGCGCGCGCTCAAGATGCGGGCTCACGGTGCCGGTGAACCCGATGATCCCGGGGAAGGGGTCCTCGCCCGTCCGCAGCCGGGAGAGCAGGTTCTCGCGCATCTCGTCCTTGACGGTGCGGAACTCGTGACCGCTCCCTTGCAACTCCGCGAGTGTCCTGGCCGTCGGCATGGCCGCAGCAGTAGTGGCAGGTGATGGCTGGCTGTGTGGCTGCACTATTCGACACTATCTGCCGAACACGGGGCCGCCGAAACTCGGCGTCGCCTTCGGGCTCGTTTGTCCCAGGTCGGGGGCTGTCTTCGGGTCGCGTTGGGCGCACCGTGATATGACTCTGGGAACGGTCCGCACCGTTGGCACGGTCAGCACCGGGGAGGCGCGACATGGCGGAGGACGGGCCAGTTCTCGTCGCCGATATCGGCGGTACGAAGTTCGCTGCCGGCGTGGCCGAGCCCGGAGGCCGGCTGATCACCTGGACCCAAGTCCCGACGCCCCACGACGTCGACGCCGATTATCTCTGGCGGACTTTGGAGACCCTGCTCCTGCAGGTCCTGGCCACGGCCAAGGTCGATGACCTGGCAGAGCTCGCCGGGATCGGCTGCGGATGCGGCGGGCCGATGCAATGGCCAGCGGGACTGGTATCCCCGCTCAACATCCCGGCGTGGCGCGCGTTCCCGCTCAGGCAGAAGCTGGCTGAGCGGTTCGGCCGGGATGGAATACCCGTCCGGGTTCACAACGATGCGATCTGCATGGTCGCCGCCGAGCATTGGCGCGGAGCGGGCAGGGGCCGTCGCAACGTGCTCGGGATGGTGGTTTCCACCGGGGTTGGCGGCGGGCTCATCCTCGATGACCAGCTCATCGAAGGGGCGTCAGGTAATGCCGGTCATATCGGGCATGTAGTCGTGGATCCGGACGACGGCCCGTTGTGCGTCTGCGGCGGCCGCGGCTGCCTCGAGGCGATCGCGCGGGGCCCGGCCCTCGCGGAGTGGGCCCAGTCCATGGGCTGGCGCACTGGTCAGCCCACCATGACGGCCAAGGATCTCGCGGCAGATGCCGCGCAGGGGCACCCAGTCGCCAGGTCGGCGCTGCGCCGGGCCGGCCGGGCGCTCGGCATCGCGATCGCGTCGGCCACTAACTTGTGTGACCTCGAGGTAGTCGCCGTCGGCGGTGGCCTGTCACAGGCCGGGGCGCTGCTGTTCGACCCGCTGCAGGAGTTCCTGGCCGCGCACACGCAGCTCGAATTCGCGCGCAAGGTCAGGGTCGTGCCCGCGGCACTGGGCCAGAACGCCGGCCTGGTTGGCGCGGCCGCCCTGATTACCGCTGGTGACCGGTACTGGAACGGCGACTGATACCCCGTCGGCGACTCGAGCTTGAACGGCGGCTCGCGGCCGTCGTGACCACGATGGTGCGGGCGAGCTTGTCATGCAGGCACTGCCGGCGCTGATCCCAGAGCAGCCAGAGGTTGTCGACCAGGAAGAACAGCGGGACGACCTCGGCGCCGACGACGAAGACCAGCGCGCGCAGGAACGCGGCAGTCATGCTGACCCTGGACTGGTCACGGGCCGTGACGACCCAGACTCCGGCCCACCGCTTGCCGATCGTCGTGCCCCAGTACGCCGTGAGCAGCCAGTAGTACAGGACTGCGACGCAGATCGTGAAGCACAGCTCGATCAGGAACGGCCCGGTGGTCTGGGTGAAGACCCGGCCGAGCGCGGCGTGCGCACTGGACGTGCCGCTATCGGGATACGAGGACTGGTACCTGGCCAGGCGGTTGGCGAAGGAGGCGATCAGGCGTCCCCACAGCGCGCCGGTCAGCAGCGTCAGGATCAGGCAGTCCAAGACGAAGCCGAGCAGGCGCCGCCACCTGGGAGCGAGCGGCAGCCGGACATCCTCCCGCCGCTCGCCGGACTGGCCGCCCTGAGCCGCCGGAACCTGCTGGCGAGCCTGCTCCAGCCGGGTCATGGGTGCCGCGGACTGTGTCACACGGCCATGATGCCCGCGCCCCGCCAACCGCAGTGAGCCGGCGCCGACTCAGCGGCGGATCAGGCGGCTAGCCGGCTCAAAGATTGCCGCGCCTGGCCTGCTCGCGTTCGATGGCCTCGAAGAGCGCCTTGAAGTTGCCCTTGCCGAAACCTTGCGAGCCGTGCCGCTCGATCAGCTCGAAGAACACGGTCGGCCGGTCCTGCACCGGCTTGGTGAAGATCTGCAGCAGGTACCCGTCCTCGTCCCGGTCAGCCAGGATGCGCAGGCCCTTCAGCTCGTCGATGTGCACCCTGGTTTCGCCGACCCACTCGCCCAGCGATTCGTAGTAACTGTCCGGCGTGGGCAGGAACTCAACACCGGCGGCCTGCATCCGCTGGACTGCGGTCACGATGTCGGCGGTCTCCAGGGCGATGTGCTGCACCCCCGGGCCGCCGTAGAACTCCAGGTACTCATCGATCTGCGACTTCTTCTTCCCGACGGCGGGCTCGTTGATCGGGAACTTGACCTTGCGCGACCCGTCAGCCACGACCTTGCTCATCAGCGCCGAGTACTCGGTCGCGATGTCGTCGCCGACGAACTCCTTCATGTTCGTGAAGCCCATGATCCGGTGGTAGAACTCGACCCACTGGTCCATCCTGCCGAGTTCGACGTTGCCGACGCAGTGGTCGACGGCGGTGAAGAAAGGGTCCCGCGGCGCGACGATCGGATCGGCCGCGACGTAGCCGGGCAGATACGGCCCGGCATAGGCCGTCCGCTCGACCAGGGTATGGACGGTGTCGCCGAATGTCGCGATCGACGCCAGGATCACCTTGCCGTGATCGTCCTGCTCCAGATGCGGCTCCTGCACGGGCCGCGCGCCGTGCGCCACCGCGTACCTGAAAGCATCTTCCGCGCTCGGCACGCCGATCGCCAGGTCGATCACGCCATCGCCGTGCGCGGCCACGTGCCTGGCCAGATCGGTCCCGGACCTAACCGCGCCGCGCAGGACGAACCTCGCCGTTCCGGACTCGAGCACGTAGCGCGTCTCGTCGCGGCACCCGGTCTCCGGGCCGCAGTACGCCACGCACCGCATGCCGAAGGCCGTCGAGTAATAGTGCGCGGCTTGCCTGGCATTGCCGACGGCGAAGACGACCGCGTCCATGCCCGTCACGGGGAATTCGTCCGATGTCATGGTGTCCTGCGAGGTGGCTGTCTCGATCGTCATGAACAAGCTCCCTGGCGCCAGTCGGTCACGCGGGCGGCCCGCCTTCTTGCGGGCTCGGCGTCGTTATCCTGGCAGGATCGACCTGAAGAACAACATGTGCAAGCCTTGGCTTTGTTACTAGTCAAAGTGCACAGTTATCGAGGGGTCGAGTCGAGGACGTTGCGCAAAATGCCGAGGATGAGCTGTACGCATGATCGATGAGCTGGATGCCCGCGTCATCGCGCTGCTGAGTGCGGAGCCGAGGATCGGCGTGCTCGAGGCGTCCAGGCGGCTCGGCGTGGCGCGCGGCACGGTCCAGGCCAGGATCGACCGGCTGCACAGCCGCGGCGTGATCACCGGCTACGGGCCGGACATCGACCCGGTAGCGCTAGGGCACGCGGTGACCGCGTTCGTGACGCTCGAGCTGAGGCAGCCGGGCGGCCGCGACGAGGTGGCGCAGCGGCTGTCGCGGATCGAGGAGATCCTGGAGGCGCACACGATCACCGGGGCTGGTGACATGCTCTGCCGCGTCGTCGCGCGCACGAACGCCGACCTGCAGCGCGTCATCGACGCGATCGTCGCTGTTCC
>JASHXW010000460.1 GCA_030043395.1 Streptosporangiaceae bacterium | reverse complement strand
GCTGGATTCCACGCAAGCGACAGCGGTGCGGCGAGCAGATTCAGCGAGCACGGGCATCCAGCAGCCGATCGGGCCGTCATGGTTCCCGCGTGTGGTGCTGAGGCGGCTGGTCAGGTACCTCAACCCGGTGATCACGCGGCGCGCTGGCCGGGCGGGCTTCGGCATGGCCGCGCAGGTCAGGCACGTCGGCCGGCGGTCCGGCAAGACCTACACGACACCGGTCACGGTCAGGCGGGACGGGGATCTGGTCATCATCGGGCTGGCATTCGGCAACCAGGCGGACTGGGCGCGGAACGTCCTCGCGGCCGGGCGGTGCTCGATGCTGATCGACGGGGTCGAGTACGAAGCCACAGCGCCGGAGCTGATCGACCTCGGCGACGCGCAACCGACCTTGCGATCCTGCTACACCCGGTTCGAGCGGTTCATGCTGCGGCGCGTGCTGGGCATCAGGCAGTTCATGCGCTTGAAGGTCGCCAGCCACAGGTGAACGAGGATCGCGGCGCCCGGCCGACTGACGCCCTGGCACCGCGATCTTTCTGCTGCGCTTCGCAAGCGTGCCGCTAGGAGGACGGCCAGACGCCTTGCTGGATTAGCTGGCTAGAGCCTCCGCAGGCAGCTCACGCGGGGTGGCGGCACCTCCTGGCGCGCCAATGGTGATGTCGTCCAGGCTGCGGCCTGCGGGCTCTGGCAGGACGAACGTCAGAGCGAGGCCGAGCACGGAGATGCCAGCGGTGAGCAGCAGCGTGCCGCGCAGGCCGAGCGAGGTCTGCAGAACCGGGAACAGGAACACTCCGATGAAGGCCCCGAGCTTGCCGACACCTGCGGAGATTCCGTGTCCCGTCGCGCGCATCGACACGGGATAAAGTTCGCTCGGTAGCACGAACGTCGTCATGTTGGGTCCGAACTCGGTGAAGAAGTAGCTGATCCCGTACACCACGAGGAACGGCGCGACTGTCGTGGTCATGCTCGGGACGGCACCTATCACCAGGAAGCAGGCACCCATCATGGTGAAGCCGATGATCTGTAGCCTGCGGTGGCCGATCCGATCCAGGCGCGCAATGGCCAGGATGTAGCCAGGCACCGCCGCGACCACGAATATCGCAAGCTGCAGGGCGATCTTGGTCATGATTGAAGCAGCCGGTGAGATCAGGCTCAGGATCTGGGGCGTGGAGATCGTGTTGCCGTAGTAGGCGTAGTCGAGCAGAAACCAGCAGCCGGCAGTCCCGGCGAGCATGATCAGCCAGCGGCGGCTGCCGAGGAATGCGCGTAGGCCAGCAGGGCCTGATGGATGCGAACTCGCCGGGCTGCCCGGGGTTGCAATCGCCGCCAGCCCGCCCGATGCCGCACTGGACGAGTCGCCCCGATTGGCCCGCACATAAGACAGGTACCTGGGCGACTCCGGCATGCGGCAGCGCAGGTAGATCACCGCCACTGCTGGCAGGGCGCCGAGGCCCAGCAGGAACCGCCAGACCACGTCGTCGCCCGCGCCGGAACCGAGCAGCGCCAGGGCGACCAGTGGCCCGGCGATCAGACCAAGCGCCTGCGTCCCGAAGACCATCCCGACGAGCTTGCCGCGGTCCTTGCGGTTGGCGTACTCGCTGACCATCACGGCGCTGACTGGGTAATCACCGCCTACCCCGAAGCCGAGCACGAACCTGAAGCAGATCAGCATCCAGTAGGACTGGGCGAAGGCCGAGCCGAGCGCGCCGGCGATCATGACAACCGCGACCAGCCAGTAGATTCGCTTCCGGCCGACTTTGTCGGCGAAGCGGCCAAAGACGAAAGCGCCTAGGCACGCCGCGCCCAGCATGGTGCTGTTGAGAATCGCAAGCCGGTCTGCGCTGAGGTTCCACTGCGTCGCGATCAGAGTTGAGACGATCCCGATGACAAACAGGTCATAGGCATCGGTGAAGAAGCCGATGCCGGAGGCGATGACAGCCCGGGCATGCAGCCGACCCAGTGGCGCCTCATCGAGGGCGGCGGCCAGGTCATCAAGTTGGGCCTCAGTCACCGAATGCTCACTCACCAATGCAGCCCGCCTCGCAGTTCAGCGCCGATAGCCTGCCGGCCGCTCGCAAGCTATCGATTCAAGGCGTCTGAAACTCGACTCATAGATGAACGAACGATGAACACAAGGCATCATGCAACCAACCGACCAGCCATCCCACGACACGCCAGCCGTGCCACGCAGCGCCGCAGCCCGCCGCATCGGCTGCTAGCCGATCAACCGGGCACTTGACCCACCTCTCTCCCGCCGGCCGAACTCCTAGCTCCGGCAGAGGCGACCTTCAGCCAGTGTTCAGGTGGCGCTGCGAGGGTAGGCACCGCGCCACGGCGAGCTTGCCTGGTGTGCGACGGCACTGGCGTCAGCCCAATAGCATTGGCTGCGGCACGCGCCCCCGGTGAATTTCCGCGCATAAGGCAGGTCAGTAATGGGCGAGTCGGACTGGTCCCGGCAGCAGGACTCGGCGCAGACTGCTAGCCGGCTCGCGGCCGCGAAAGCCCAGGCCCGCAGGCGAAACCTGGTCGCGATCACGGCAGTCGTGGTGGTGCTCGCAGTGGTCGTCGCCTTCGTGGTCATCAAGCTGGGAGGCAAGCCGTCGCCCCCGTCTGCCGGGAGCAAGCCCGCCGCGACCAAGACCGCCACCAACGTCGCAGCGAGCGTGGTCGCGACCGTGGGCAACGACCTCGCCAGCGTCCCAGCTTCGGCGTTCGACACGGCCGGGGCCGGACCTGCCTATCCGGCTCCGGGCGGCATCTACCCCAACGCGGTGCAGACCGTCAGGCACGCTGGCGCGGTGCTAAGAAGCGGCGGCAAGCCGCAGGTCGTCTTCGTCGGAGCTGAGTACTGCCCCTACTGCGCAGCCGAGCGCTGGGCGCTCGCGACGGCGCTGAGCCGGTTCGGGACCTTCTCCGGGCTCCAGCTCATCCACTCGAGCAGCTCCGACGTGTACCCGAGCACGCCAACCCTGAGCTTTGACAAGGCGACCTACACGAGCAAGTACCTGGTCTTCACGAGCACCGAGGCCGCGACCGTTGACGAGACCGCGCTGCAGCCGCTGACGGCGCTGGACAAGACGCTGATGAAGAAGTACGACGCGCCGCCGTACGTGCCGAGCTCGCAAGATAGCGGCTCGTTCCCCTTCGTTGACATCGGTAATAGGTACGTCATCATCGGGGCAAGCTACGATCCTGGATTGCTGGCCGGCTTGAGCTGGCAGCAGATCGGCGCCGACCTCGCCCATCCGGCTAGCAGCGCTGCCGGGCGGGCGATCGACGCCACCGCGAATCGCATCACGGCCGCGATCTGCAAGATCACGAATAACAAGCCGGGCAATGTCTGCAGGTCAACGGGCGTCACCTCGGTAAGCAGGAGCATCTGATGGCAACACGGCAAACGCCTAGCAAGACCAGCTCAGCCGGCAAGGGGACGCCCGCCAAGGCCAGCACGGCCAAGGCCGGCAAGGGCGCGCCACCACCGCCGGCCAGCACGTCCCGGTCGTCCCCGATCACCAGGGCCTGGCGAGCTGCCGTGGACTGGTGCGGAGGCGGCCTGCCGTTCGCGACCCTGGTCGTCTCGGTGCTCGGGCTGGCGGACTCGATCTACCTGACCGTCGAGCACTTCAGCACGAAGCCGACCTTCGTATGCCCGGAAAACTCCACCATCAACTGCCTGAAGGTGACGACCAGTGCCTGGTCATGGCTGCCTGCGGGCCCTGTGTCGTGGAGCGTTCCAGTATCAGTGGCTGGCCTGGCCTTTTACATCTTCATGGTGGTCATCAACTCTCGCTGGGGCTGGCGCGCGCCATGGCCGGTCGTGCACTGGGTTCGCCTGGTGTCGGTAATCGTCGGCATGCTGCTGGTGCTCTACCTGGTCTGGGCCGAGCTGTTCCGGATCAACGCGATCTGCCTGTTCTGCACGGGCGTGCACCTACTGACATTCGTGCTGTTCGCGCTGGTCGTCGGCAGTGCCGCGTTCTTCGGTGTGAGAGCAATACCTGACAAGCGCTAGCCTGGCTGACACCCAGGCGGTACATCGGAAAGAGGCAGAGCGGGACAGATGGGCAAGGCAGAACGCAACAGGGCACGGAGCGCGCGCGAGCGCATCGCCGCGCAGCAAGCCGCTGCCAGGAAGGCCGAGCAGCGCCGCCGGCTATTCATGATCTCGGGTGCAATCGGCCTGGTCATCGTGGTGGTCGTCGGCCTGATCGTCATCAAGAGCCTCGACAAGCCAGGCAAGGCCCTCCCCAGCGGCACGCTGCCGGCCTCGGTGGCTTCCGACATCACCGGCGTGCCGGCTAGCACGCTCTCGGCGGTCGGCACTGGCGCGATACCGTCGCTGAGCGACCTACCGCTGAAGGGGATCAACGGCGCCAAGCCGCTCACATTGAACGGCAAGCCGGAGATGCTGTTCATCGGCGCCGAGTACTGCCCTTACTGCGCCGCGACGCGCTGGGCGATGGCGGTCGCGCTGAGCAGGTTCGGCACGCTCGGCCTTCCGCTCAGGGGGATCCACTCCTCGTCAACCGACGTCTACCCGAACACCCCGACGCTGAGCTTCCTGAACCAGAAGTACACGAGCAAGTACCTGACCTTCAAGCCGATCGAGAACGTGGGCCTGGTGAACAATGGCGTGACCCTCCAGCCCACCACCGCGGCGGAGAGCGCCCTGTGGAAGAAGTACGACAACGGCAGCGAGGCCTTCCCGTTCATCGACTTCGGCAACAAGGCCGCGCTGACTGGCCCGCCATACGATCCGCAGATCCTGCACGGCCTGACCTGGGCTGAGGTTGCCAGCGATCTCCACAACCCGAACAGCACGGTCGCCAAGAACGTCCTCGGCGCGGCCAACTACCTGACCGCGGCCATGTGCAGGATGACGAACAACGCTCCGTCCTCGGTCTGCACGGCCAAGCCGATCCCCAGCATCGAGGCGAAGCTGTAAGGCCAGTGTCATCGTCCAGGCGCGCGGCGCGGAGCGTGAGCTCCGCGCCGCGCGTTCTTCTTGCTCGGCCGGAACCCAGCGCCCGGCCAGCGGACAGCGACATCCATGACTCGCGGGGAGCCAGACCAGCGCGTGCGGGAACGAATCTGCGGCAAGTTTTGTTAGGCTAACGAACGAATGAACGCTTGCCACAGCATGGCCGGAAGCCGCCGTGCCCGCCTCGCGGAGTGCCCTTGAAGCGCCGGATAACTCCAGCAGACCCGAACAAGCGCTGGCTGCGCCGTCTTGTCGGTTACTGCTGGCGCTATCCGAGGCTGGTCGTCTTCGCGCTGGCCGGCTCGCTGCTGGCCACCCTGGTGGCCATCGCCATCCCGCTGATCCAGCGTGACATCGTCAACGACGCCATCCTCGCCCACCGCCAGCCGATCTGGATTGGCGCTCTCGCGCTCGTCATCGCTGCGGTACTGAGCTTCGGCGGCACCTACGTCCGCCGCTACCTGGGCGGGCGCCTCTCGCTTGACGTGCAGCACGACATGCGCACCGAGATGTTCGCCTCGCTGTCCAGGCTCGACGGCGCCCGGCAGGACCAGCTGCACACCGGCCAGATCGTGAGCCGGTCCATCTCCGACGTGAACATGGTCCAGCAGCTCCTGCAGATCAGCCCGATGCTGCTCGGCAACGTAGTGCTGTTCGCGGGGTCGCTCATCGCCATGGCGATCCTGTCGCCGGTGCTGACAGTCGTCGGCCTGCTGGTGGGCCCTGCGCTGTTCATCATCTCGATCGCCGCGCGGAACAAGCTGTTCCCGGCGAGCTGGGACGCGCAGCAGCACGCCGCTAACGTCGCCGGCGACGTCGAGGGCGCCGTCACCGGCGTCCGGGTGGTCAAGGGTTTCGGCCAGGAGGATCAGGAGGTCGACCGGCTGGACCGCGCGAGCAAGCTGCTCTACGCGGCCCGGGTGCGTGTGGTCAGGCTCGCGGCCCGGTACAACCCGTCGCTGCAGGCCGTGCCCGCGCTTGGGCAGGTCGGCGTGCTCTGCTTCGGCGGCTGGCTGGCGATCCACGGCGAGATCAACCTCGGCACCTTCCTGGCGTTCTCCTCCTACATCGCGCAGCTTGTCGGCCCGGTGCGGGCGCTGACCAGCCTGATGACGATCGGCCAGGAGGCGCGCGCCAGCGTGATCCGGGTCTACGAGGTCATCGACTCCAAGCCGGTGCTGACCGAGAAGCGCGGAGCGATCGCCCTGCCAGCGGGGGCCAGCGAGGTCGAGCTCGCTGACGTGACATTCGGCTACTTGCCATCCGAGCCGGTCCTGCGCGGCCTCTCGCTGCAGGTCCAGCCCGGCGAGACGCTCGCGGTAGTTGGCACGTCAGGATCGGGCAAGTCGACGATCTCGCTGCTACTGCCCCGTTTCTACGACGTGAACGCCGGCTCGGTGCGAATCGGAGGTCACGACGTGCGGGACGTGACACTGGACTCGCTGCGGGCCGCGATCGGGCTGGTGATGGAAGACAGCTTCCTCTTCTCCGACTCGATCAGGGCCAATATCGCCTACGGCCGGCCGGACGCGACGTTCGAGCAGATCACCGCCGCTGCCCGCGCCGCTGAGGCGGAGGAGTTCATCCTCGCCCTGCCCGATGGCTACGGCACCGTGATCGGCGAGCAGGGCCTCACGCTGTCCGGCGGCCAGCGCCAGCGGGTCGCCCTGGCCAGGGCCCTGATCACGGACCCGGCGATCCTGGTCCTGGACGACGCGACGTCGGCGATCGACCCGCGCGTCGAGGCGCAGATCCACGAAACGCTGCGGCGCGTGATGGCCGGCCGGACCACGCTGCTGATCGCGCACCGGCGCTCGACGCTGCAACTCGCCGACAAGATCGCCGTGCTCGACGCTGGCCGGCTGGTGGACCTCGGCACGCACGAGGAGCTCTCAACGCGCTGCCCGATGTACCGGCTGCTGCTCTCTGGGCCAGGCGACGATGCCGAGGGCGTCGACGCAGGCGAGCTCGCGTTCTACGAGAACCAGCTCGACTCAGCCGCCAGCAACGGCTCCCCTGCCGGCAATGGCCACGTGCCTGCCGCCTCAAGCGACTCGCCGGGCACTACCCCGAGCCTGTGGCCGGCGCAAGCCGCGGCCGGCGCAGCCGTCACCGCAGCTGGATCGCCTGGCGCCGGGGGCGCGCTCACCGGGCAGACCGGTTCCGCCATCGGACGCGGCGGCTTCACGGGCGGTGGCGGGCGTGGCCGCGGGATGGTTGCCGGCCGAGGCGGGATCGGCGGCCATGACAGCGGGATGCTCGCCGGGATCCCGGCGACCCCCGAGCTGCTCGCCAAGGTCGCCGCCCTGCCAGCAGCCAACGACAAGCCAAACGTCGGCCGCGAGCTGACCCGCGCGGCCGACCCGCACTTCTCCCTGCGCAAGCTGCTGAAGCCGTTCGCAGTCGCGCTCGTCGCCGGGCTGATCCTGGACGGCCTGGACGCCATCGCCGGGATCGCGCTGCCTTGGCTGATGCGAGACGGCATCAACCACGGCATCACGATCAAGGATTTCCACTACATCATCATCATCTCGGCTGCCGCGCTC
>JASHXW010000459.1 GCA_030043395.1 Streptosporangiaceae bacterium | reverse complement strand
TGCCTGCCTTGCCCGCCACACCGCGTAGGCGCCGCCGGCCAGGTCGAACAACGGCGTTCATCGGTCCGGCGAGAACCGGCGTGGAGGTGTCGAGTGGCAACGGCGTGCCGACGGCGAGCGCCTCGGAGAGCCTGCCCAGGTCAGCTGGCGCCGGCGGTCCGCCGAGGAATAGTGGCGGCCTCGCGTCGTCGCGGACCGCTGACGTGGCCGCCGCGGCCAGTGCGGAGCCGGCCCGGGTTACTCGTTCCCACCGGGTGAAGGCGCCGATCGAGGCGATGAAGGCCGCGGCTCCGGCGAGGATGAAGAAGGCTTGCAGCCCTTCGTAGCGGTGCGAGCCCGGGAGGGCGGCCACGGCAAGGGCGGTCGCGGCGATGGCGCCGACTGCGAGGATCGCTCGCGCCGACCGCGGCATGAAGTCGCGCGTCAGGCCGGCTTGGCGAGCGCTGGCACGCACGGCCCGCTCGAAGGGCTCCCACGCCCCGGGAATGTTGGCGGCGTGCGTATCGGCGAGTACTTGGAACGGCGCCCCGGGCCCGCTGGCTCGCTGGTAGACCTGCGCGAGCACGGCCTGTTCGAAGTCAGTCAGGTCGGCCCCGGGAGTCTCGTCAGCCGATGTGCTGAGCCACAACTCTCCCGGCCGCGGCGTAGCAGCCCGCAGGTAACCACGGGCAGCGAGGTCCATGAGCGTCGCCGCGTACGCCCGGCCGTCGAGCCGCGCATCCAGCGCGAGAAGGCTGATGATCGCGGGAGGCCTACTGGCATCGGCCTGGCCGACGCACAGCGCGGGTCCGAGCCTGTTCAGCTGAGCGCTGGCAGGGCGCCCAGGTGGCCAAAGGCCAGCAGCCGCCACAGAGAAGGCCACGGCCCAGGCGAGCGCCGCGACGATGGCCAGGCCATCCAGGAGCATCGTGAGTGCCGCCTAGCTTCGCGCAAAGAGCACACATCCTCGCATTGCCTATTAAACGATCTCAAGATGAATCACAGGCGACGCCAGGTTGGCCAGGCGGGGCAACGCAAGCTAAGAATGCGTGCGGACGGCCCCGCTAGAGCACCGCTACAGCAGGGGCCTGGCGCCGACGAGCGCCATGGCCCGCGCGGCGAGGCGGCACCCGCTGGTCAAGGCCTCGCCCGGGGGCTTCTTGTCCAGCCAGCACGGCAGGAATCCCGCGCAGAACGCATCCCCGGCCCCGGTCTTGTCCACGATCCGCTCGACCGGGGGAGCGGGGACGCGGACCGGCTCGGGGCGGCCGTTCGCGTAGAACAGGGCGCCGTCAGCGCCAAGCTTCATCACCACGTGCGGGTACCAGGCGTTCAGCACCCTGGCAGCTTGCTCGGGCTCCGTTCGGCCGGTCAGCACCCGTCCCTGCTCGGCGTTGACGAACAGCAGCGTGGTGCCGTTGGTCATCTGCAGGAAGGGCTCGGCACCGACCCGCTCAAGCGGCGCGGAGGATGCGCCGTCGACCGAGATCGTCATGCCCGCTCGCCCGGCCATCGAGATCGCGGCCAGGGTGGCCTGCCGCGATCCGGCGTTGAGCAGGGTGTAGCCCGAGACGTGCAGGTGACAACCAGGGGTGAACAGGTCCTTCGGCAGGTCGTCAGGGGACAGCGCAGCGTTCGCGCCAGGGTCGGACATCATCGTGTGATCGCCCTTGTGGGTGATCATGACGACGCAGGTCCCGGTCGGGCGCTCGGGGTCCATGACGAGCCTGGCGTCGACGCCATAGCCCATCAGCTCCATGTCCCTGTTCCGCCCGGCGATGTCGGCGCCGCGCCGTCCGACGAAGGCGACTTCGGTGCCGTCTACCGCCAGCCAGGCGGCGATGTTCGCGCCTGAGCCCCCTCCGTGCATGGTTACCGTGGCCGGCGTGTCGCTGCTCTTGGCCAGGGGCAGCTTCGCGTGGGCGACGGTGTCGGTCATGAGATCACCAATGACGACAACGCGGGTCAATGTCGTCCACCACCTTGATCACGGGGTCGAGCAGGCGGAATTCGCCGGAGCGTCCGCCGGGGGAGTTCTAGCTTTTAGAACTTAACAGTTCCGTGCCGCTTGCTCGGCCTGTTCGGATGGTGAATTCATGATCAATGCCGACTTCCGGTCACGCTGACCTGGCAGGCATGACGCCGGGACCGGCGGGCAAGGCCGCGGACCCGGCGGCCCGGATGAGCGCCGGGCGCCAGTGCAGGCGATAGTTTGAGGCATGACCTGGACCTGGCAGTACGAGAAAGCGGACGGCACCACGGCCACGTCGCGCAGCCTGCCCAAGGAGAGCTTCGGCAGTCAGGGCGACGCCGAGACCTGGCTGGGCGAGCACTGGCGGGACCTGCTGGACTCCGGCGTGGACCAGGTCAGCCTGATGGACGACGGCAAACGCGAGTACGGCCCGATGAGCCTGCATCCGGCGCAGGACTAGCACAGGGCTAACAATTCCCCCGCGCCAGTGCCGTCCGCCGGGGCCGAGCGCGCTGCCTCGTTATGGCCTGGTGGCTGGGCTTTCGGTCTTCGCCGGGTCTCGCTCGATGATCGGGCCGAGTATGTCGTCGATCTGCCTCAGCGCCTCCTGGTCGAGCTTTATCCCCGCCGCCTTCACGTTCTCACGTACCTGCTCGGGCTTGGTGGCGCCGATGATGGCCGCCGACACGTTGGGGTTCTGCAGCGTCCACGCGATGGCGAGCTGGCCGAGAGTGAGGCCGGCCGCCTCGGCGACCGGGCGCAGGTCCTGGACCCGGCGCAGGATGTCGTCGGTCAGGTACTCGCTGATGAACCTGGAACCGCTGCTGTCGGTGGCCCGCGATCCCGCAGGCGGGGCAGCGCCTGGCTGGTACTTGCCGGTCAGGACTCCCTGCGCGATCGGTGACCAGACGATCTGCCCGATGCCTTCCTGCTCGCATAGCGGCACGACCTCTGACTCGATGACGCGCCAGAGCATGTTGTACTGCGGCTGGTTCGAGACGATCCGGTCGAAGCCCATGTAGCTGGCGATCCGCAGCGCTTCGGCGATCTGCTCGGCGCGCCACTCCGAGACTCCGACGTACAGGACCTTGCCCTGGCGCACCAGGTCGTCGAACGCCCGCATGGTCTCCTCGAGCGGAGTGCCGTGGTCGTACCGGTGAGCCTGGTACAGGTCCACGTAGTCGGTTTGCAGCCGGCGGAGCGAGGCGTGCGCGGACTCCATGATGTGCTTGCGCGACAGGCCCCTGTCGTTGCGGCCAGGGCCAGTAGGCCAGTACACCTTGGTGCAGATCTCCAGTGACTCGCGCCTGACGCCGTGCAGCGCCCTGCCGAGGACGGACTCGGCTGCGGTTCGCGCGTAGACGTCTGCTGTGTCGAAAGTCGTTATTCCTTCGTCGAGCGCGGCGGCCACGCATGCCTTGGCGGCGTCTTCCTCGACCTGAGAGCCGTGCGTGATCCAGTTGCCGTAAGCGATCTCGCTGACTCTCAGCCCGCTCTTTCCGAGCGCTCGGAATTCCATGCTGCTACCTTTCTCGGCTGGCTACTGCCCTGGGGCGAGCAACTGAAAGAGAATGTGGTCCTGCCATTCTCCAGCGATCTGCAGGTAAGACGGCGCCACGGCAAAGGGCCTGAAGCCATTGCGCAGCAAGACCCGCTGGGATGCGGTGTTATGCAGCAAGGTCCCCGCTTCAAGTCGGTGCAGGCGCAGGTCGGCGAACGCCATCGCGATGACGTCGGCCACGGCAGCGGACGCGAGGCCGCGGCCGTTGTGTGACTGGCTTACCCAGTAGCCCACGGTAGCCGACTGCGCGGCGCCCCGGATGATCCCGTTGATGTTGATCCGCCCGACAGGCTGGCCGTCGTCATCGATGATGACCAGCGGCACCATGGCTCCGCGCCGGTAGGCCTCCAGGTGCTGCGCCAGCAGGTAGTGCTGGCCTGCGGCCGTGAAGTAGTCATCGCCACGGGCAGGCTCCCAGGGCTCCAGGAAGCGGCGGTTGGCCCGCACCAGCGACGCCAGTTGGGCTGCGTCGTCCAGCGACGCGATCCTGGTGCACGGCATCTGGTGGCGGTGCTCGCGTCAGATGGTCTGGCCGCGGTCCACCCTGGGCGGGGGAATCCGGGAGCTGCGGATCTTGATGTTGCGCTTGATGATGTACCAGGTGAGGCCGCGGGTGCTCTCCCCTGGAAGGCGCTGCTTCGCCAGCCGGGTCACCATCGCGGCGTGGAACAAGGCCTCGAGCGCGATGATTCCGACGATCACTAGCTCGATGTACAGGATCAGGTCCGAGTGCTTGCTCTTGTCCAGGAAGAACAACGCGAAGATCAGCACGAGGATCCCGAACAGGATGTACTCGCTGAGAATGAACCGGCGAGAGTCGATGTAGTCCCTGGCCAGGGCGCGCACCGGGCCGCGGTCCTTGGCTGGAATGGCCCATTCCTCGCCCCGGCGCATCGCGTCCATCCGCCGCTTGCTCTCGGTGCGCTGCCGCTCGCGCTTCTGCGCGGCGTCCTGCTTGCGGTTCCCCGACGGCGGCGCGTACGGCTCTCGCCTGCGCCGCTCGACCTCACTCCGCTTGGGCGTAGCGCGACCCTTGCTTGCCTGCCTGGCAGGCGAGTCTGGCTTTTCTGGCGCCTCGTCGTTGTCTAGTACATCGGGGGCGTCGATACGTCGTCGGAACACCCTCACAGCCTACCGGGGCGGACGAACCTCCCAGAGCGCTCGCGGGAAGTCGGCGGGGCATTTAGCGCGCATTCGCCAGGCCGCTGTGATGACGTGCCCGCCGCGAGGTCATAGTCTGGGAATCCAGCATCCGCGGATGAGTTTTCCGCTGTTGTGCGGGACGGTAGCTGGCGGCTTGCCGGCCGGCGTCGCAGCGGGCTTAACAGCGAAGGGGAAGGCCGCGCTTATGGGCGTGATGAAGCGGGTTTCGACGATCTTCAGGGCGAAGGCCAACAAGGCCCTGGACAAGATGGAAGATCCCCGGGAAACCCTGGATTACTCCTACCAGACTCAGCTTGAGCTACTGCAGAAGGTGCGGCGCGGGGTTGCCGACGTCGCGACGTCGCGCAAGCGCGTCGAACTCCAGATGAACCAGGTTCAGCAGCAGACCGACAAGCTTGACCGTCAGGCCCGCGACGCTCTGGCCGCCGGGCGGGAGGACCTTGCCCGCGAGGCGCTGACGCGCAAGGCCGGAGTCCAGACTCAGCTCAACGACCTGCAGACGCAGTACGCCTCGCTGCAGGGCGAGGAGGAGAAGCTGACCCAGGCCTCGCAACGGTTGCAAGCCAAGGTTGACGCGTTCCGGGTCAGGAAGGAGACCATCAAGGCCACGTACACCGCGGCCGAGGCCCAGACCAGGATCAACGAGGTCTTCACCGGCATCTCCGAGGAGATGAGCGATGTCGGCCTGGCTATCCAGCGCGCCGAGGACAAGACCGAGCAGATGAAGGCCAGGGCTGGCGCGATCGACGAGTTGATGGCATCCGGTGCGCTGAACGACGCGATTGGCCCGCCGCACGATGACATCCAGGCCGAGCTTGACCGGATGGGCGCCGGGCATGGCGTGGACGCGGAGCTTGAGCGGATGAAGGCTGAGCTGGCTGGCCGTCAGTTGCCTGCCGACAGCGCGCCCAAGCAGATCGCCGGCACCTCTGGTCCCGTCGACGCAACGCCCGCGGAGGCTCCGCAGGAGCACGACGAGCTGAGCTTCTCCCAGGATCAGCCGGGTCAAGGGGACGCGTGATGATCATCAGGATCATGGGCGAGGGCCAGCTTCGGGTTGACGAGGCCGCCATGGATGAGCTCAACAAGCTGGACGCCAGCCTGGAGGACGCGGTCGAGAAGCACGACGAGGAAGCCTTCCATCCCGCACTCGACGCGCTGCTGACCAAGGCCAGGGAGCTGGGAACCGCGTTGCCGCCGGACGCCATCGAGCCATCGGACCTGATCCTGCCGCGCGAGGGCGCCAGCATCGAGGAGGTGCAGCAGCTGCTCGCTGATGGCGGGCTGACCGTCGGCTGAGGGTTCGCTGAGAGCTTGGCGATCGGGCCTACCGGATGCGCAAAGCACTGCCCTGCCTGGGATGTAATGAGGTAAGTAGGTCTCCCGGGACGGCCGGGAATGTGAACGGAGGCGGGGATGGCTCGCACACGCTACGCGCCTGACAGGGGCCTGATCGCGCGCATGGGCCTGACCATGTTCCTGCTTGGTCTGGTCTTCACCGCTTTTATCATCGCAGTCGTCTTCCTGCTAGGCGCGTACAGCAGTATCAGCAGCGGCGGCATCATCTTCATTGCCGTGCTGCTCGGCGTCGCCATGACGTTTGGCTCGTACTACTGGTCGGACAAGATCGCGCTGGCGACCGCAGGCGCCCGGCTCGTCACTCCGGAGCAGGCGCCTGAGCTGCATGGCGTGGTCGACCGCCTGTGCGCGCTTGCCGACATGCCAAAGCCGCGCGTGGCTATCGCGCCGACCGACATGCCGAACGCGTTCGCCACGGGGCGCAGCAGCAAGGTCGCCGTGCTCTGCGTCACTCAGGGGCTGCTGCGCCGGCTGGACCGCAACGAGCTCGAGGGCGTGATCGCCCACGAGATGTCGCACGTCGCGCATAAGGACGTCGCGGTCATGACCATCGCCTCGTTCATCGGCATCATCGCCGGGCTCATGGTCAGGTTCGCCTTCTACTCCGAGCTGTTTGGCGGCGGGGGCCGCGGCGGCCGTGGCCGCGGCGGCAACAACGGCAACGCGCTGCCGGTGATCCTGGTGGTCATGCTGGTCGGCATCGTCGTCTACGCCATCAGCTTCCTGCTGATCCGGCTCCTGTCGCGCTACCGCGAGCTCTCGGCCGACCGTTCCGGCGCGCTGCTCACCGGCCAGCCCTCAGCGCTGGCGAGCGCGCTTGTCAAGGTGAGCGGCGACATGGCCAGGATCCCGACCAGGGACCTGCGCGCGGCCGAGCCGCTGAACGCGTTCTACTTCGCCCCGGCGCTGTCGACCAGGCAGGGGCACACCAGCCTGTCGAACATCTTCTCCACGCACCCGACGCTCGAGAAGCGGCTCAAGGAGCTGGACAAGATCTCCCAGCAGCTCAGTAAGTAGCGCCCGTGGGATTCCTCGACACGCTGCTCGGCCGGACCAAGCCGGTTCCGCCGAACCTGGACGAGCTCTTTGCCCTGCCGTCGGCGGCCATCACCTTGCAGGCGGCCACGGACTTCGTGCCGACCGGCACCGGGTCGGTCTGCTTCCGGGCCGCCGAGGGCAAGGCGTTCAGCGACATCGAGAAGGATGTCCAGGACCTGTTGAGCATGGGCGAGGAGAAGACGCCGATCAAGCTGAGCGCGGACTCCTACGGCTTCACCTGGCTGGTCGCGACTCACTCAGGCAGCGACATCGAGGGGCTCGTTACCGACCTGCACGCCGTGAACTCCTCGCTGGAGGGCGGCGGGTTCGGCCCGCAGCTGCTGTGCACGATCCTGAGCTTCCGCGACGGCTCGGGCCATCCGCTCGGCCTTGTCTACCTGTACAAGCGCGGCACCTTCTACCCGTTCGCGCCGCAGTCTGGCGAGCGCCGGGATAACGCTACCGAGCTGCGGGTCAAGGGCGTCCTCAGCGACGACCTGAAGATCGAGCCAGACCTCGCCCGGTGGTTCCCGGTCTGGGGAGCGCCTGGCCTCTGAGCGTCGCCCAGGCGCCCGTCAGGGCGATGCTGGCGTCAGGGCAGTGCTGACTGACTTCAGGGCAGTGCTGACTTCAGGGCAGTGCCAGCATCTGGTCAAGGGCGGTTCGCGCCTGCGCTGCGGTCTGCTCGTCCACGGTGATCTGGTTGACGACCTGCCCTGCCGCCAGCGACTCGAGCGCCCAGACCAGGTGCGGCAGGTCGATCCTGTTCATCGTCGAGCAGTAGCAAACGGTCTTGTCCAGGAAGACGATCGTCTTGTCTGGGTGCGCCTTCGCTAGCCGCTGCACCAGGTTGAGCTCGGTCCCGATGGCCCAGGCGGAGCCTGCCGGAGCCTGTTCGATCACGGAAATGATCTTCTCAGTCGAGCCGACCCGATCGGCCATCGTGACGACCTCGTGCGGGCACTCAGGGTGGACGAGCACCGTGGCGTCGGGGATGGCGGCCCGGACCTCGGCTACGTTCTGCGCGGTGAAACGGCCGTGCACTGAGCAGTGCCCCCGCCACAGGATCATGGTCGCCTTGCTCAGCGCCTGCGCGTCGAGCCCGCCGAGCGGCTTCCACGGGTTCCACACCACGCAGTCCTCCAGGCTGAGCCCCAGCTCAAGCACGGCCGTGTTGCGCCCGAGGTGCTGGTCAGGCAGGAACAGGACCTTGCTTCCCTTGGCGAGCGCCCAGTCAAGCGCGCGCCTGGCGTTGGAGGAAGTGCAGACCGTGCCGCCGTGGCGGCCGGTGAACGCCTTGATGTCCGCGGAGGAGTTCATGTACGTCACGGGGACGACTGACTCGGCGAGCCCGAGATCCTCCAGCGCCTCCCAGCACTCCTCGACTTGGTCGTAGCTAGCCATGTCAGCCATGGAGCAGCCGGCTGCCAGGTCAGGCAGGATCACCCGCTGCGACGGTCCGGTCAGGATGTCGGCCGACTCGGCCATGAAGTGAACGCCGCAGAAGACGACGAACTCGGCGCCAGGCATCGCAGCCGCCTCGCGAGCGAGCTTGAACGAGTCGCCGGTCACGTCGGCGAACTGGATCACCTCGTCGCGCTGGTAATGATGGCCGAGCACGAACGCGCGATCCGCGAGTTGCGCGCGGGCCAGTTCGGCCCGGCGCACGAGCGCCGGGTCGGACGGCGGCGGCAGCTCGCCCGGGCAGGCCACGCCGCGCTCGCTATCGGGGTCGGCGCCTGCGCCGAGAACCAGCAGGGGAATCTGCCGATGCCCGTTTGAGCCGAGGTCAGTGCCGCTGGCCGGCCGTGTGGCGGTCAGGTGGGCTGATGCACTGGACATTGCGAGCCCCACTTCGCCGAAGACTTATCGTCGGTTTGACGATACCACGAGCATAACTCCGGCCGTTAGCCCGGTGTTCACCGGATCGCCCCCGGGCTGACCGCCGGCCCGCGGCATGTCCGGCTAGGCCGGAATGACTCGGGAAGGCATATCGTTGAAGGTGATGGAGATGACCGCGCGTGACGCGCGGTGCCTAGAACCCGCGGGAGCTAGCAGATGACAGTTCAGGACGAAGTGACGGCTCAGGGCGTCATTCTCACCGACGTTGCGGCTGCGAAGGTCAGCAGCCTGCTCGCGCAGGAGGATCGTGATGACCTCCGGCTGCGGATCGCGGTGCAGCCTGGAGGCTGTTCTGGGCTGCGCTACCAGCTCTACTTCGACGAGCGCGAGATCGACGGCGACATCGTCAGCAGCTTCCACGGCGTCCAGGTCGTGACTGACAAGATGAGCGGGCCGTACCTGGCCGGCGCCACCATCGACTTCGTGGACACGATCGAGAAGCAGGGCTTCACGATCGACAACCCGAACGCGACCGGCTCGTGCGCGTGCGGGGACTCGTTCCACTGACGGAGCCTTAGTCCGCCAGGGCTGAGCATGTAGCCTTGGGTGGTTTGCCTAGCCCTAAGGACCGCCGTGCGCATCGCAGTCACCGGGTCGATCGCGACCGATCACCTCATGACGTTCCCCGGCAGGTTCGTCGACCAGCTGATGCCGGACAAGCTCGACAAGGTCGCGCTCTCCTTCCTGGTCGACTCGCTGGTAGTCAGGCGCGGCGGGGTCGCGGCGAACATCGCGTTCGGGCTCGGCTCGCTTGGCTTGCGCCCGCTGCTGGTCGGCACGGCCGGCGCCGACTTCGCCGACTACCGTGCCTGGCTCGAGCGGCACGGCGTGGATACGGGCGCCGTGCGCGAGTCGGCACGTCACCACACGGCCAGGTACATGGCCACGAGCGACACCGACATGAACCAGATCGCCTCGTTCTACCCGGGCGCGATGTCGGAGGACACCGACATCGACCTGTCGGAGCTGGCCGGCCAGACCGAGCTGGTGCTGATCGGCGCGAGCGACCCGGACGCCATGCTCGCGTTCACCAAGCAGTGCGTCCAGGGCCGGATCCCGTTCGCGGCCGACACCTCATGGCAGCTCGCCAGGCTCGACGGCGAGCAGGTGAAGACGCTGCTGCACGGGGCCGCGTACCTGTTCTGCAATGAGTACGAGGCCACGCTGACCGAGCACAAGACAGGCTGGAGCGGCGCCGAGCTCGTCGAGCGGGTAGCGGTCAGGGTCACCACGCTGGGCAGCAGCGGCGCCAGGATCGAGCGGTCCGGCCACGACCCGATCATGGTGCCGGCCGTCCCCGACGTGGCGCCCGTCGAGCCGACTGGCGCTGGCGACGCGTTCCGCGCGGGATTCCTGGCTGCCATCTCGTGGGGCCTGAGCCTGGAGCGCGCCGCTCAGCTCGGCAACGTCGTCGCGGTACACGCGCTGGAGACCCCGGGGCCGCAGGAGTACGTGCTGCACCCTGAGCCGCTCACCGCGAGGTTCGCCGCCGCGTACGGGGACCAGGCCGCGGCCGAGATCGCCAGGCATTACATCTGATCCCGGCGCGGCGGTCCGGCCGGCGGCCGGGTCAGGGTCGCGGCGCGGCAGTCCGGCCGGCTGGGGGAGGTCAGGTCCGCGGCTGCAGGAACTCCAGCCTGTTGCCGAACGGGTCCGCCGCGTAGAACCGGTCGTAACCCGGCATCTCGTCATCCCAGGTAAGCGGGCTTCCGGCGGCCTCCAGGCGTGCGGCAAGCTCCGCCAGGCCGTCGACCAGTATGCCGGGGTGGGCCTTGCGCGCTGCCCGGAAGTCGGCCTCCACGCCCAGGTGCACCACGAGCCCGCCGCCCTGGAACCAGCAGCCGCCTCGCGCGGCCAGTACGGCCGGCTTGGCAAGCTCGGTCATGCCGAGCACCTGGCCCCAGAACTGCCGGCAAGCCTCCTCAGACCCCGGCGGAACGGCCAG
>JASHXW010000458.1 GCA_030043395.1 Streptosporangiaceae bacterium | reverse complement strand
GCGTCATCTGCGGCGCCGACCTCGAAATGCACGACTGGGTTTCCCACTGCGCCAGCTCCTTTGCAACGGATCACTCAAATGGCGTACGTCGCTGAAAGCTTGCCAGATTCAGGCTCTGTTCGAGCAGGTCATCCCGGGACCGATAGATGTCCATTCCGCGCTAGGCACCAGGCAGGGCGCCGAAGTCGAAGGCGGCCAGGCACAGGTAGCGCAGGCCGGGGTCGTAATCGGCGATCACCAGCACCCCCGGGGAATTGGCGCCGAGGGCCAGCTCGTCGGCAAGCCCCCACCAGACGTCCGTGGACGGCTGGCCGCCGGGCATAACCCGGACCCGGCCGGCCGGGGGCTGCGGCCACAGCTTGCCGAGTTCGCTGCCGAGCACCAGCCGCACCCCTGGCTGGCCCGGTGCCAGCTCCCGGAGCTGAGCGGCGGCAACGCCAGCGACTCGGCCTGGCGGCACGCCAGGGTGCTGCCGGACCGCGGCTAGCCTCGGCTGCGAGCTCGCGCGCCTGCCGAGCAGCATGGCGACGCCGCGGTGCTGCGCCGGCACGCCCGCAGCGCAATCGTAGGGAAGCGCCGCTTGCTCGACGACCAGCACGAGTGCCCGCTGGATGCTGCCTGACGAGGCATACTCCCGGACAGCCCGCAGCCCGCTGAAGGACGCCGCCGTGCCCTGGTCACAGATTGCGAACGCCTGCGGCGCGCCAGGGGTGATGCCACTGAGGAATGCCGCGGTCTGCCGACCAGGTCGCAGGTCGTGCACCGAGAACGCCAGCACCAGGAGGTCGACTAGTTCCCCGGCCGAGACGGCCTCCGCGATCAGCCTCTCCGCCATCTCCCCGTACGAATGGCCAAGTTCCGGCGATCCCGGCTCGCCGAACAGGGCCGCCGGCACGTCGCGCCCGTACGGCCTGCCCATGTCGGCCAGGTACTCGCCAACGCGCGCGCGATTCGCCGAATCGGCGAGGAATTCCGCGGGTCCGTTAAAGCAGCGGCGAGCGGCACGTACCAGGTGCAGGTCGGGATCAGGCGACCGGCCGGCAGGCGGCCGCGCGGCGAACAAGGCGGTTACGCCGAGCGGGAGTGGCCGGCGACGAACGTCGCCAGGTCCCCCACCGTCTTCATGCTGTCCTGGTCCATCTCCTCGACATCGATCAGGATCAGCAGCTGATCCTCGAGCTCGAGCATCAGCTCCAGGCCGAGCGTCGAGCTAAGCCCGAGCTCCTCCATCAGGCGCATGTCCTCGGTGACCGGCTCGGATCGCTCAAGCAACCGGTCAAGCGCCGTTGTCATCGTGTCGACCACGCGCTGCCGGAACTCAGGGTCAAGGTCGGCCTCCTGTGCTGTCATGTCCCGCCTCCTCGGCTTGCCTCGTCAGTGCTCGAACACCATCGCTGCGAACGTCGCGCCGCCGCCCGCGCCGACCGCAGCCGCGAGATAGCGATCGCCTGGCTCCAGCAGGCCCCGGTCCCGTGCCGTCTGGTAGTTGGCGAACATGTCCGCGCAGAAGACATGGCCGCTGGTGGGGATATTGTCCAGCAGCACGCGATCGCGCGGGAACTTCAGCAGCACGCACATCCGCTGCCAGGTCACCATGTTCACGTTGTGCGGCAGCACCAGGCGAATATCGTCCAGGGTCAGGCCAGCCTCGTCCAGGGCCCGGAGCATCACCTCGGCCAGCGACGGCCGGTACTCGCGCTGCAGCCGCGCGTCGTTCGCGCCCGTGGCGCTGTCGAACTCGCCCCGGACGTTGGACGCGTACGACAGCAGGCGGTCGCGCGCGCCGAAGGCGCTGACCAGGCACGCGGCCGCACCTTCCCCGAAGACCGTGGTATCGGCGAACATCTGCGCCTCGCGGGTGAACGCCTTCTCGCCGCTGAGGATGAGCGCGAGCGGCGCGCCCTGGTCATCCTGGCGAGCTGCCTCGCCAGGGCCTGGCCCTGAGTCGGCGGCGAGCAGCCGGCCCGCCAGGTCGATCGCGAGCAAGCCGCTGGCGCATGACTGGTGCGTCACTGTGAACGCCAGGGCATGGCCGAGGCCGAGCGCGCCGCAGACATCATGCAGCGGGTTCAGCGGGTAGGGCACCACTACGGGCATGGCGCGCGCATACAAGACATACCGCACACGGTGTTCCTGGCCACGCAGCCCGTCCAGTCCTGCGGCCGCACTCATCAGCAGATCGTAAAGGGACGAATCAGGATCACGTCCGACTTCGCGCAGCCCGTGAAATCGCTGGAACAACCTGACCTGCATATCGGTCAGCCCCAGCGTCCCGGCCAGGTTCTGGATTGGGATCCGGGCTGGTGGCAAATACACCGAGACGGCCTCCAGCGCGGTCATGATGCCACCGCATCAGGATGCGCCAGGAATGTCAACGTGTGCCACGATAATGGCGTGGCCAGGTTCCTTATCGTGGTCGTCCCCGTGGTTTCGCACCTCTGGCCAGCCGTGGCCATTGGCGATGCGCTGTCCGCCGGGGGGCATGAGGTGGCCTGGTGCGGGCCCGAGAGTGACCTGCGCCCGCTGCTCGACGCGGATCCGACGATCTACCCGACTGGCAAGCGTTCTTATCGCGAGCTGCACGAGGTCGGCATGGCCGCGGTGCGCGAACTCTGGGACAAGTACGTCCTGCCCCTCAACCGCTTCATCTCCGGCCCGGTGCATGCTGCCGTCGCGGACTATCAGCCCGACGTCGTCCTCGCTGACCAGTACGCCCTGGCAGGCGCGCTGGCAGCGCGCAAACAGGGTGTGCGCTGGGCGACGCTGGCCGCTGGCGTGCTTGAGCTGACCCCGCCCGCGGCGGAGGCCGGCCTGGAACACTGGGTGCGCGCAAGGCTGGCGCGGGCTGTCGAGGCCGCAGGGCTGGCTGCTGACGACAGTCTCGACCTGCGCTACTCCCCCCTCCTGGTCATCGCCACGACCTCGCGGGCGCTGACCGGCCCGGTGCCCATGCCGGACCACTGCTTGCTGATCGGCGCGGCGCTCGGCGCGCGGCGAACCGACCCGGGCTTCCGCTGGGACTGGTGGGATCCCGGCCAGCGGCACGTGCTCGTCACGGCCGGCACCATGTCCGCGCACCTGGTGCAGGACTACCTGGGCCGGCTCATGAGCGCCCTTGCGCCGATGGCGGGCAGGGTGCAGGTCGTGCTCAATGCCGCTGCCGGCGCGTTGCCTGACCCCCCGCCGCACGTCCTGGTGGCGCCGCGGGTCCCGATGCTCGACCTCATGCCGCGCCTGGATGCCGTGATCTGCCAGGCGGGCCAGAGCACGGTCAACGAGGCACTAGCTCATGGCGTGCCGATGGTCGTCGCGCCGATCCGCCTTGCCGAACTGGCCGTGGCCGAGCAGGTGTCGAGGGCGGGGGCGGGCATTGCCGTCTCCTTCTCCGGTGCGACTTCGGCGCAGCTCGCCGCGGCGGTGACGGCAGTGCTCGATGAGCCGGGCTACGGCGCGGCCGCGCGTGGCATCAGCGACGAGTACGCGGCGGCGGGCGGGGCAGGCGCAGCTGCCGCAAGCCTGGCCGCACTCGCCGCCGGCCCGTAGCCGACGGTGGCGGCGGCGCCATTAGGCGACCAAAGTGGGCCTCAGTTAGCATCGGATTGACCCCCTTATTCCCGCCGGAGACATGAATGGACGCTAGTGCGGCCCGTCTGCTGTGCGGCACTCCCGCACTCCCGCCCGGCAGTGTGGCGCTGACCTTCGACGACGGCCCGGGACCCCAGTCGGCAGAGCTGGCGCGGTTGCTGGCCGAGGAAGGGGTGCCCGGGACGTTCTTCGTGCTTGGCGAAAGCGTTCAGCGCTATGGCAGCGCGCTGGGCACTTACCGGGAGTGCGGCCACGTGATCGGCCTGCACGCCGACCGGCACCGGCCGTTCAGGTCTGCCGAGCATGCAGCGGCCGAATTGCGCAGGTGCGCGGACCTGGTCGGCGGCTACCTCGGCGAGAGGCCGTGGTTCCGCCCCCCGTACGGGATGGGTGACTGGCAGGTGCCCGGGTTCGCCGGCCCGGTCGGCTGGCATGCGCAGGGACGTGACTGGGACATTACTTACCGCCACGGCCAGACGGTGGACGCCTGCGTCGACGAAATCGCGACCACCCTGATCGAGCGGGGCGGCGGCATCGCGCTGCTGCATGACTTCGCGGCGGCGACCGAGTTCGAGCCGGCCGGCCTGAGCGACTCCGACCTCGACCTGCGGGTCGTCGAGATCACGAAGCTGCTGATCGAGCGCCTGCGCGGCGCGGGTTTGTCCTTCGTCGCCCTGCCGCGCCCCGAGCCAGTCCGCGCCGCCGAGCCTGCTGCGGCGGCGAGCAGCGGGTCACCGGCGAGTGAGCTCGCGCCACTGGCGCGCGACCGCGGCTCGGATCGGCTGGGAAGGTCGGACGACCTCAATACGCTGCGGCTGTTCCGCTCCGCCGCCAAGGCCGCAGGCGGCATCCTCGACCTGGTCATGCCCTTGCGCGTCGGCGGCGACGGCCCTGCCCTGTTCTGCGCGCATCCGCTGGTTGGCCTGAGCTGGTGTTATATCGCCATGCTGCCGTACGTCGATGCCAGATTCCCGCTGTACGGACTGCAGGCCCGCGGCCTGCGACGGCCCGAGCCAGTGCCAGCCACCATGCAGGAAATGGCACGGGATTACGCCGACCAGATCCGGCTGACGCAGCCAGCTGGCCCCTACCACCTGCTTGGCTGGTCACTGGGCGGGAACATTGCCTTCGCCATTGCCGACGAACTGCAGCGCCGCGGCCAGCAGATCGGCTTGCTCGCCATCATGGACGCCACGCTGACTAACTTCGCGGAGATCGAGGCGGCCAACGAGGACTGGACGATCTACAACCTCATCCTGGCGCAGTTCGGCTACGTGCCCGCCCTCACGCCCGCGGACCCCGATCCGGAGGCCAGGATGCTCGCGCTGGTGCGGCGCAGGCCGGGCCTGGGGCTTGACGAATGGCCGGAGCAACGCCTGCGCGCGCTGCAGCGCGTGATCAAGAACAACCGCGCCGTAGCCTCCGCCTACCGCCGGGAAGCGGGAGCGGGCCCCGGTGCGATGGAGGAAGGCGGCCGGGTGCGCTGCCCGTTGCTGTTCTTCTCCGCCAGCCGGAATCCGCCAGCCCTGGCGGAGAAACTGGAGAGCTGGCGGTCCTTTGTCGATGGCCCGATTGAGGTTGTCGAACTCGACTGCGATCATCGGCAGATGCTGCTGCCCGAGCCAATGACGCGGCTCGGGCCCGCGCTCTCGGAAAGAATGGCGCGCGCCGATGTAGCCGCCAAAACGGCCGTTGTCTAACTAAGGTAGCCCGTCTAGGATCACGATGTGATCTCAGGTCCATACCCTGGGTCTGCAGTCATGCCAGCCCTCGCCCGCGTCCGGCCTGCTCCGCCCGCCAGAAGGGTCGACGATGATTGAGGTCAGTGGTCTGCGCAAGTCGTTCCGGTCCAGGCGGAAGCGCAAAGTCACGAGCGTGGACGCAGTCCGCGGCGTGGACTTCGCCGTGCAGCAGGCAGAGATCTTCGGCTTCCTGGGGCCCAACGGAGCCGGGAAGACCACAACGCTGCGCATGCTGGCCACGCTCATCCGCCCGGACGGCGGGGAGGCCACCATCGCCGGGATGGACCTCAGGCGCGACCCCGCCGAGGTCCGGGAGCGGATCGGCTACGTAGCGCAGTCCAGTGGCACCTACGAGCAGTCCACCGCCCGGCGGGACCTGGTCCATCAGGCGCGCATGTACGGCGTCTCGAAGGTCGCCGCGAAAGGACTCGCCGAGACGGCCATCAAGGCCTTCCAGCTCGAGGAGTTCGCTGACCGCAAGATCAGCACCTACTCGGGCGGGCAGCGCAGGCGCCTCGATGTCGCGCTGGGCGTCATTCACTCGCCCGAGGTCATCTTCCTGGACGAGCCGACGGCTGGGCTTGACCCGCAGAGCCGGGCTCGCATGTGGCAAGAAGTGCGCAGGCTGCGGGACGAGGGCATGACAATCTTCCTGACCACGCATTACCTGGACGAGGCCGACGCCCTCTGCGACCGGATCTCGATCATCGATGCCGGACTGATCGTCGCCGAGGGCACGCCGTCCGATCTGAAGCGCGAGATCTCCGGCGACGTCATCATCGTCGACCTCGCCGCGCCCGACACCGCCGGCGCGCCCGAGCCCGCCACGATCCTCGAGGCATCCAAGATCCTCACCGAGCAGCCGTACGTGCACTCCTGCGAGACCATCGACACCACGCTGCGCCTCTACGTGGACAGCGCTGCCACCGCCATCCCGCAGGTGATGCGCGCACTGGGCAGCAAGGAGATCGAGCCTGGCGCGATCGAGACCCGGCGGCCGAGCCTCGACGACGTGTTCCTGGCTAAGACGGGCCGGACACTTGCGGACTGACCAGCCACTGGCAGGGGAGGAAAGCCAGCAGACATGAAGCTCGCCCGCGATACGTGGCTGATCTTTCAGTATGAAGCCGGGCAGCTGGTTCACAATCCAGCCGGCGTCGCGGTCACGCTGATGCAGCCCGTGACCTACCTGCTGTTCTTCACCCCCTTCATCAAATCTGTCATGCACGTCTCTAGCTACGGCGCGGCGTACCAGATCTACGTCCCCTCGCTGTTCTGCGCGCTAGGCCTGTTCAGCGGGCTGTTCTCCGGGTTCGCGCTGATCGCCGCGATGAGCCAGGGGGTGATCGCCCGGTTCAGGGTCACGCCGCTCAGCCGGGTCGCCCTGGTGCTCGGGCAGGAGCTGATGTGGGTCGGGCTGATCGGATTCCAGGCCCTGGTCATCGCGCTAGTGGCGCTCATATTCGGGCTACGGCTACCGCCGCAGAATTTCCTGCTCGCCCTGATCCTGCTGGGCATGATGGTGCTCGTCGGCGTGTCGATCTCCTATGCGCTCGCCGTTTTCGTGCCTAACCAGACCACGCTCATGAACCTGATCAGCGGCGTTTCCGAGCCGATTGCGCTACTGGCCGGGGTCCTGATCCCGCTCTCCGTCGCTCCGCTGTGGGTGCGGCATGTCGCGTTGTGGAACCCCTTCGCCTGGGGTGCCAACGGCATGCGCGCGCTCTTCCAGGGCCACCTGGGCCACGCGGTCGTCTGGGAGGCCGGGGTCATCCTGGCCGGGCTTGCCGCCATCGCCGTGGTGCTGTCGTCACGGCTGTTCAGCCGCGAGATCGCGTGAGCTGACCGGCCACCGGAACGGGAGGAAAGTAACCAGCTATGAAGCTCGCCCGGGATACGTGGCTGACCTTTCAGTATGAAGTCGGGCAGCTTATTCACAACCCCGTCAGCGTTGCGATCACGCTGATGCAGCCTTTGGCCTACCTGCTGTTCTTTACCCCGTTCATCAAGTCGGTCCTGCACGCCGGCAGTTACGGGGACGCCTACCGGATTTACGTGCCTTCGCTGTTCGGTGCCCTCGGCATCTTCGGCGGACTCTTCGCCGGGTTCGCCTTGGTCGCCGCCATGCGCCAGGGAGTCATCGACCGGCTCAGGGTCACGCCGCTCAGCCGAGTCGGCCTGCTGCTCGGCAGGGAGCTCATGTACGTCGCGCTGATCGCGGTGCAGGCGATCATCCTGGCTGGGCTGGCCCTCATCTTCGGGCTGCGGCTCCAGCCGGCCGACTTCCTGCTCGCGCTGGTCCTGCTGTCGATGATGGTGCTGATCGGTGTCTCGATCTCGTACGTCCTGGCCATTTTCGTGCCCAGCGAGAGAGTGCTCGGCAACCTCTCCAACGGCGTGGCCCAGCCGATCTCGCTGCTGGCGGGAGTCCTGGTCCCGATCTCCTTCGCCCCGCTGTGGGTGCGGGATGTCGCCTTGTGGAATCCGTTCGCCTGGGGGACCAAGGGCATGCGCGCGGTCTTCGCAGGCCATCTCGGCTTCGCGGTCGTCTGGGAGGCGAGCGTGATACTCGCCGGGCTTGCCGTCATAGCCGTCATTTCGTCGTCC
>JASHXW010000457.1 GCA_030043395.1 Streptosporangiaceae bacterium | reverse complement strand
TGGCGACCGCCAGGTTGTATGCCTCGATCGGAAGGCTGGACAGCAGCGCTTCGACATGGGCGGTGCGGGCTGCTTTATGCGCCTGGTCGGCGCGTTCGACGCCAACCAGCAGCTCCATGGCGGTGATCGTCGCGATGCAGGCATCGTCGGCGCCCAGAGTGGCTTCGATGTCCAGCTTCCCGCGCTCGATCGCGATGAGAACGCCGGTGTCGAGGATTACTCGCCTGGCCACCCACGCACCTCATCGCTGAAGGCCGAGCGCAGGTCATCGTGAACAGCCGCGAGGTCATCGGCGAAGCCTCCGTCGGCCGGGTACTCCTCCAGCGCGGCCTTGATCCGGTCGGCCGCGGTCCGCCGTTCCGGCGCAAGACGCCCCACTGGCACCCCATCGCGGGTGACCACTACAGTCTCGCCGTGCTCGACAGCGTCGAGCAGGCTGGCGAAGTTCCGCGCCGCATGAGTCGCAGTCACCGTGATCATGTATGCATACTATCAGAGCTACTACGTATCTATGTATTGCTACTGGCGACAGCCGCGCACGCTGCTCAGTAACCGGTTTGAGTGAAGCTCCGCACGGTGCCCTCAGCGGCCCCCGCCGAGATAGCAAATGAGCCAAAACTGAGCCAACGAGGCCAGCGGAATCATGAGCGACGAAAAGCAGCTCGACATCGTGCCTGGTCAGTGGCGGTGGAGGTGGGATTTGAACCCACGGAGGGGTTGCCCCCTCACACGCTTTCGAGGCGTGCGCCCTCGGCCACTAGGCGACTCCACCGCCGCCGAGCCTACCTGAGTAGCGCCCCGCTCAGCGCAATCGCCCGAAGAACTCCGATAGCGGCGCAGCGCACTCACCGGCGAGGACGCCGCCGAGCACCTCGACCGGCGGGCCGAGCCTGCGGTCGTGCAGCACATCCCACAGCGAGCCCGCCGCGCCTGCCCGCGGGTCCGCCGCCCCGTAGACCAGGCGCCTGATCCGCGCGCAGATCACCGCGCCCGCGCACATGGTGCAAGGTTCGAGCGTCACGACCAGGGTGCAGCCGTCGAGCCGCCACGAGCCGGCCGCTTGCGCCGCCTGCCTGATCGCCACGATCTCGGCATGGGCGGTCGGATCGCCCAGCGCGAGGCACTGGTTGCGGCCGCTGCCCAGGACATCACCGTCCTGCCCGAGCACGACTGCCCCGACCGGTACGTCATCACCCGACCCTGGCGAGCCCGCAACCAGGTCAAGCGCCTGGCGCATGGCGGGCTCGAAGGACGCCAGGTAGCCGGGCAACTCGCCGGCCCCTGGCCCCTGCGTCACTGTCCGGTCGCCTCCTCAAGCGCGCGGTCGAACGCAACTCCGAATCCGACTCGCCGGGCTAGGCTCGCAAGCACCTCGTCCGGGAACAAATCCAGGTCCCCGGACAATGCGCATAGCTCCATTTCGTCAACTCCGAGGTCAGCCAGGATAGACAGCTCGCCCACGGGAAGAACCTGGTCCAGGTCCTCGTCATAGGGCACGGGGATGTCAAGGTACTCGAGCACCTGCCTGGCCAGCGGCCAGTCGACCGATGCGGTCAGGTCGGAAAGGAACAGCGACACTTGCCCGCCTAGCACGCGGGCGATGAGGAAGAAGTCGTCTCCCACGGCGGTCATGCCAAGGACACCGCCGATGCCCGGCTGCTGGCGAAGCGCGTGGATGATGGAGTCCAGGTTCTCGGTCACGGCCACGGGCAGCACTTCGGCCTCCCAGGCATTGTCCTCGCGGTAGACGGCTATGCAGAAGTCACTGCTGATCACCTCAGCCATAGTCACGTCACCGTCCAGCTTTCATCGAGTCGACAGGTCAGCCTGCGCGCCGGGTGCCCGTGAGGACGCCAGCCGCAGGAAGAACCATAACGGCTTTCGTCGGGAATCGGCGTGGATAGGCAGGGCTCGGACGTCGAGGAGCTATGGTTGGCCGTGCGTCGGCCGCCATTGGTCCGCATTGGACGTCGGCTATGCTGACGTGTAGCGGCAGTTGCGCCTGTGATGCGTGCGGTAGGGAGGTGATTGGGATGTTGAAGAAGATTTTGACGTGGGCCGCGATCGCCTTCGTGATCTACTACCTTGCTACGAACCCTCACGGAGCCGCACACGTGGTTTCCACCGCACTGGACTGGCTCAAGTCAGCCGGTAACGCGCTGGCGACGTTCCTCAATCACATAAAGCTGTAGTCAATGAGCACCGCGGCACCGACAAGCAATTCTCCGGCCCCAGCCTCAGTCGAAAAGTACTTGCTTCCGCATGAGGAACTCGTTGCCCATGTACGCCGGCATCCGGCCGTTCTTTTGGGCCCGAGCGCTCAGGCCGTAGGCGGGCTACTCGTGGTTGCCGTACTGCAGGCCACGCTTCTGCAGGGGCGTTCGGCGTTGCTGGTCGGGGTCGTCTGGGGCCTGTGGGGCGTGCTGATGCTGCGCCTGCTGTGGAACATAATCAACTGGGCAGTCGATTACTTCGTCATTACCTCAGACCGGATTCTGCTGACCTCGGGCGTCTTCACCCGCAGCGTCGCGATGATGCCGATGTCGAAGGTGACCGACATGAGCTTCCACCGGACGGTGGCTGGCCGAATGCTCGGATACGGCGACTTCGTGGTGGAGTCAGCGGGAAAAGACCAGGTCTTGCGCACGATTGACCACGTCCCCTATCCCGAGCAGCTTTACCGGGTCGTTTGCGGAAGAATCTTCAAGGACCCGGCTGACGAGGAAGAGTTCGAGCCGCAGCCCGAAGAAGAGTTCGAAGAAGCCGAGCAGATCGAGGTATCGGACGAAAGCGGGCTCCCGGACTCGCCAGAGGACGGCTTTAACGGCTCCACCGGGGATTTCGGCTTCAAGGGGCCGGATGACCCGAGCGACGACTTCTGAGTCCGTCGTCACGCTGCTCCCGGACCGGAGCAGGTGAGCGCAGACGCGAGCCGGGCGCCTCGTTCGAGGCGCCCGGCTGCTTGTTCGAGAGTGGCTGTCTCGTCGCATCGCCTGTGAAGCTGAGCTGAGATCAGGACAGCAACCTCAGCGTGTTCTGCGCGTCGTCGACGTAGTAGACGCCCGAGCCGCCTGGCGCCAGGGTGAGCCCGAACAGCGCTCCGCTACCTGGCGGGCTGCCCGACCGATCGAGGAAGCGCGAGGCGACCTGATGGCCGGACGGGCTGGTCTCGACGATCCTGCCATTGCCGCCGTTGACCGTCAGCACGTCACCGTTCGGAGCCAACGTCATTCCGAGCGGTTGGCTGAGCAGGCCTCCGGATGTCAGGACCCGTCCCGTCCCCCCTGAGGTGCTCCGGCCCAGCGCGAAAGGTATCTGCGTGATCTGGCTGTTCTGGGTGTCAGCCACGTACAGCGTTCCGTTCCTGCCCACGGCAACGCCGGTCGGACCGAATACGAAGGCGCTGGCATTGGTCTGCTCGGCGAACCCGGAGCCCACCTTGGTGACGCTCTGGATCGCGGGCAGCTGGCCCGAGGCGAAGCTGACGTTCAGGCGGAGCACGGTTCCGCGGTGAACGACCGCGCCCTTGGCTTGTATCGTGCCGTTCAGCACGTTCGCGACGAACAGGGCGGCCGAGTTGCCGTAGCTGACCGCAGTGGCGTCCCACGGCCCGCGGATGCCATGACCGCGGAAGATCTTCCGAACCGTGCCGTTGCTGTCAAGCACCAGCAGGCACCCACCGGACGCGGTAGCCGCCATCCCGTTCCTGGACGGCAGGTCGCCGACGATGACCCAGCCGTGCACGATGACAAGCGCAGTCGTCAGCCCGATGCCGCCAGGGCAGCGCGCCGGAAGGCCGCTTCTGGTGATGTGCGCGAAGACGGTTCGCTTGCCGCTCGGGCTGACCTGAACGATCGTCGTCCCGGTGCCCTGCAGGTTCTTGGAGTTGTTGAAGTTGCTGACCAGGACGTCGCCTGCAACGAGGCGGCCCTGGCTCTGCGGAACCACGGTGATCCCGTACGGGTTGACGTCCCCGTTGCCGGGCACGGTAGAAGCGACGAGCTTGGTGTGATGGAACTGCGTGATGAACGGCATGCCGCCTTTGGACGACGCCCAGGCCGGGGCCGCCGCGGCCAGGCCCGCTCCCGTCACCGCGGCAGAACCGACCGCCGCTAGGGCGATCGTGCGCCTGAATCGCATGAAACCTGCTCCTTCCTAGAAGCGACCGATCCCGGGGCGCGCGGCGTGGAGTCGGTCGCGCCCCCGCACGACAGGGATACGGACGGCAGCAGAGCTTGGTTCAGCCTTCGAAGGCGCTAATTACTCGTAGTACGATATAAATGGCCAGGGAACTGGCCGTGCCAGGGAGGTGGCCATGACTGCGCAGGCCTACAAGTTCCAGGCATTCCTGACCCTGAACCCGGCAGGCTCGGCCGATTCACCGGGAACGGGCGGGTCTGATCCGATCGTGTCCCCAGCGCTGCCGCCTGGCCAGATTCAGCGAATGACGGTCCGCGGCCAGCACCACGACACGCACGGGACGCACTTCTTCCCGGCACTGGTAGCGAACTACGGTGACAGTGCCGAGTGGATCGGCTCCGATCATGCGATCGTGACCATCCGGCTGTACGGCGACGACCCGGGCGACTACTTCAGTG
>JASHXW010000456.1 GCA_030043395.1 Streptosporangiaceae bacterium | reverse complement strand
CCGCACCCTGGCTCCCGGCGCGACCATACCGCTGGCGCATACCACGCCCCCGCTCAACCTCACCGTGCTGTTCAACGGATTCCAGCCGCTCTTCCAGGCCCTCTCGCCAGGCGACGTGAACAAGCTGTCCAGCGAGATCATCGAGGTGTTCCAGGGCGAAAGCCCGAATCTCGCGGCGCTGGTCAGCACGGTCGGCTCCCTGACCAACTCGCTGGCCACCAAGGACCGCGTCATCGACGAGGTGGTGGCGAACCTCAACTCGGTGCTGCACACCATTACCTCGCGCGGCGACGCGCTCGCCAACCTGGTCAGCTCGCTGCAGGAACTCGTCTCCGGGCTCGCTGCCGATCGCGGCGAGATCGGCAGCTCGATTTCCGCGATTGCCAGCCTTGCCACCGCCACCGCAGGCCTGCTGCAAGTGGGCCGGGCGCCGCTGCACGACACCATCGTGCAGCTGGGGCGGCTGACCTCGACGCTGGCCGCGAACTCGCCGGTGGTCAGCCAGTTCCTGCAAGACCTGCCAGCCAAGATGGCGGACATCGCCCGGCTGGCCTCGTACGGCTCGTGGCTCAACTTCTACCTCTGCAGCGCCACGGTGACCGGAGTGCGCAGCGGCCCGCACCGGACCGGCTCGCACAGCATCCCGGTGACGGCAGCGAGGTGCCAGTCATGAGAAGGATCGCCATCAAGCCGATCAGGGAGCGCAACCCGATCGGGGTCGCGGCAGTGGGCCTGGCACTGCTCTTGGTCATCACGCTGCTCGCCTACTTCTCCGACGACCTGCCGTTCATCGGCGGCGGCACCACCTACACCGCCTACTTCTCCGAGGCGGCCGGGCTGCAACCGGGCAACGAGGTGCGGATTGCCGGCGTCACCGTCGGCCAGGTCACCGGCGTCTCGCTGGACGGGGACAAGGTCGCGGTCAGCTTCCGGGTACGCAACGAGTGGGTCGGCGACAAGTCCACTGTCGCCATCGAGATCAAGACGCTGCTTGGCGACAAGTACCTGGCGCTCGACCCGATGGGCAACGCCGCGCAGAACCCCGGGAAGGCAATACCCAGGTCCCGCACGACCTCGCCCTATGACGTGACCCAGGCGCTCAGCGGCATCGGCAAGCAGATCAGCGGGATCAACACCGCCGAGCTCACTAAGAGCCTGCTCACGCTGTCCCAGGCGTTCGCCAATACGCCCCCCTACGTGCGCAGCGCGCTGCGCGGCCTGGCCGCGCTGTCGCAGTCCATCGCCTCCAAGGACGCGGCGGTCACGAGCCTGCTGAGCGAGGCCAGGAAGGTCACGGGGATGCTCGCGCACGAGGACAACAGCTTCGCCGCGCTGCTGCGTGACGGCAACCTGCTGCTCGCCGAGTTGCGCGAGCGGCAGACCGCCATCCACGAGATGCTCGTCGCGACCGAGGATCTCGCGACCCAGCTATCCGGCCTCATCAACGACGACCAGGCCAAGCTCGGCCCGGCACTGCAGACGCTTGACCAGGTCACCAGCCTGCTCAAGCAGGACCAGGCGGACCTGGCGACGGCACTGTCCCTGGCCGGGCCCTACTACCGGCTGCTCGGCAACACCCTGGGCAACGGCCGCTGGTTCGACGTCTACCTGTGCGGCTTGATCACCCACACCGACGCGCCGAGCAGCACGCCGGCGCATGGCTGCCAGCCACCGAAGCGGAGCGGGTGAGGCAGATGACGGCGACCCTGAGGTCAGGTGCCAGGGAGCTCGGCAGGCAGGCTCTGGCCAGGCGGGACCGCCTGGCGATCGTGGTCGCCGCGGTGCTGGCTGCTGCCGTCCTGCTGGCCGGCGCCGTCATCTTCTATCAGGCCACCCACCGCGGCAAGCAGGTCACCGCTTACTTCTCCGAGGCGATCGGCGTCTACCAGGGCTCGACGGTGCGGGTGCTCGGCGTGCCGGTCGGCACCGTGGACTCGGTCCAGCCGGAAGGCACCAGGGTCAAGGTCGTCATGACGATCAACCATGGCATCGCCATCCCCGCGAGCGCGGATGCCGTCGTGATCGCGCCCAGCGTGATCTCCGACCGGTACATCCAGCTGACGCCCGCCTACACCGGCGGGCCGCAGCTTCCCGGCAACGCGATCATTCCGGTGAGCAGGACGGCCGTGCCGGTCGAGGTCGACCAGATCTACTCCAGCCTGGCCAAGCTGCTGGACGCGCTCGGCCCGCACGGCGCCAACAAGCACGGCGCCCTCAGCCAGCTGATCAAGACCGGAGCGGCCAACCTGAACGGCAACGCCACCTACCTGCACGCGATGATCACGCAGTTCAGCGGGCTGTTCAAGACGCTCGGCGGGTCATCGGGGAACCTGGCTGCCACCGTCAGCTACCTCGCGCAGTTCACCAGCATGCTGAAGAGCAACGACGGGCAGGTCCGGCTGGCCGAGCAGCAGCTCGCGCAGGTGTCCACCATCCTCGCCAGCGACAGGCAGGACCTGGCAGCGGTGATCAGGGACCTCGCGGTCGCGCTCGGCGAGGTGAAGAACTTCATCGGCACTTACCGCGGCCTGATCCAGGACAACGTCAGCAATCTCGCGTCGATCACCACGGTGCTGGTGCAGGAGCGGGCCTCGCTGGCTGAGGCGCTCGATGACGCACCGCTAGCGGTCGACAACTTCGTAGCCGCCTACGACGCCGCCAACCACACCGTCGACGGGCGCGGTGACCTGCTCGAGCTGATCGGGGGCAACGGCGGCACCAGCGCTTCCGACACCGCGTACGCCAGTTCCAGCTTGACGTACGGGTCCCAGCCACCCGGTACCGTCGCGGTGCCCTCGGCGTACCTGGACAAGCTCCCGCCGCTGCCGTTGCCGGCCGTCGGCACGGTCTACACCACGCCGCAGGCAATGCTCGCCAGGGGTGCCCGGTGACCGCCTCCAGGGCACCGCGCACGCTGCGGCGCTGGCCGGCCGTCGGGGCGGTGGCCGCCGCGCTCATCCTCGCCGCGACGGGCTGCAGTTCAGGCGGCGGCTTCAACGGCATCTACAGCCTGCCGCTGCCAGGCGGCGCCAGTCTCGGCAGCCATCCGTTCCGGGTGACCGCTCAGTTCACCGACGTCGCTGACCTCGTGCCGCAGTCGGCGGTGCTCGTCAACGACGTCGCGGTCGGCCGGGTCACCAGGATCTACCTGCCGCCGCACAGCTGGATAGGCCGCGTCAGCATGCTCGTGAACGGCGACGTGCACCTGCCGGCCAACGCGATCGCCGAGGTCCAGCAAGCCAGCCTGCTCGGCGAGCAGTACATCGCGCTGACCGCGCCGCCCGGCATCAAGCCAGTCGGCCGGCTCAGCAACAACGCGATGATCCCGGTCTCGCGCACGACGACCAACGCGACCGTCGAGGAAGTGCTCGGGGCGCTGTCGCTGCTGCTCAACGGCGGCGGAGTGGACGAGCTGCACGTCATCGTGACGCAGCTGAACGCTGCCCTGTCGGGCAACGAGCCGCAGATCAGGTCGCTGTTCGTGCAGATCCACACCATGCTGGCAAACCTCAACGCGCACGCGAGCGAGATCAAGACCGCGCTCGACGGCCTGAACACCTTGTCCGCGACGCTGGCGGCGCGCGACCGCCAGATCGGGCACGTGCTCAGCCAGCTCACCCCGGGCCTGCAGGTCCTCGCCGACCAGCATGCCCAGCTCGTCACCATGCTCGTGTCGCTGAAGCGGCTGTCCGGCGTCGCGGTGAGCACCATCAACGCCAGCCAGGCGAACCTGGTCGCCGACCTGCAGGAGCTCGCGCCGACCCTGCGCGAGCTGGCTAACGCCGGGCAGAGCCTGCCGATCGCCCTGCAGGTGCTGCTCACTTACCCGTTCACTAACCAGGTGCTCTCGGACGTCAAGGGCGACTACCTGAATATCTACCTGTCCCTGCACGCCGCGAAGGGCACGACGGTCATCCCGCCGATCAAGAAGCCTCGCCGCAAGAAGGGCAGGCACTGATGCTGACCAGGGCAACCAGAGTCAAGCTGATCGCGTTCGCGGCGATCGGGGTCCTGATCATCGCCTTCACTGGCCTGCACTATGCCGACCTGGGCAGGTACCTGGGCATCCGCGGCTACTACGTCGTCAAGCTCGACCTCGCCGACGGCGGTGGCTTGTACCCCAACGCCGACGTCACCTACCGTGGCGTGTCCGTCGGCCGGGTCGGGACCCTGCAGCTGACAGCCACCGGCGTGCAGGCAGACCTGGACATTAGCTCGTCCGCACCGCCCATCCCGGCCAGGCTGCACGCCGCGGTGGCCGACTTGTCCGCGGTCGGCGAGCAGTACGTGGACTTGCGGCCCCAGGTCACCGCCGGGCCGTACCTGACCGACGGCAGCGTGATCCCTGAGCGCGACACCAGCCTGCCGCTGCCCGTGACCAGCCTGCTCACGAGCATCAACTCCTTCGTGACCTCGGTGCCGCTTGGCACGATGCGCAAGCTGATCGACGAGCTGGGCACCGGCTTCTCCGGCGAGGGCGCCAACCTGGGCGCCCTGATCGACGGCAACGCCTCGCTGACGCACGCCGCGGACGAGACATTGCCGCAGACCAAGTCGCTGATCCTGGACGGGCGGACGGTGCTCGCCACCCAGATTGACGAGACCAGCGAGCTGGAGGACTTCGGTAAGGAAGCTCTTCTGCTTGCCAAGCAGATCGCCAGCTCCAACACGAGCTTGGAGCAGCTGATCAGCGACGGGCCGCAGGCCGCCGGGCAGCTAGCTGATCTGCTGGCTGGCACGAACCCGAGCCTGAGCATATTGATCGCTAACCTCCTGACCACGGCTAATCTGACAATAACCAGGGGCCAGGCGCTGGACGAGTTGCTCTCCGCGCTGCCCGCCGCGATCTCGATCGGGTCAACGGTGATCACCAGCAAGGGGGCCAGGTTCGGCGTGACGCTCACGTTCTTCAACCCGCTGCCATGCGAGGCCGGGTACGGCGGGACGGTGTACCGCAACGGGCTCGACACATCCCCGGCACCGCCGCTGAACACTGGGGCGAGTTGCACCCTGCCCGCTAGCAGCGGCGTCGACGTGCGCGGCTCCGCGCATGCGCCCTCCGAAGGCGTGCCGCCCGCGGTCCAGCCCGGGCTGGCCCAGCTGCTCGGAGTGAACCCGTGACCTCGGTTACCGACACGACGCGTCCGGGCGTTCGGCTGCGCGAGCCCGTCGTGGCCGTCGCCGCCGTGCTGCTGATTGCCGCCGTGGTTTTCGCCGCCTGGTCAGGCTGGTCATGGGCGAGTGCTCCGCGAGTCAGCGGTCACGCCACCGCCAGGGACGCGGCGCTCCGGGCGGGCGAGCAGGCGGTGCTGAACTTCAACACCCTGAACTACCGGCACGTCGGGCAAGGGCTGGCGCTGTGGGAGCAGTCGTCCACGGGGCTGCTGCGCGAGCAGATCGTGGCCGACCGGACGTCGTTCGAGCAGGAGGTCATCAAGGCGCGGACCGTCACCTCGGCCAAGATCCTGGACGCGGCGCTGACCGGCCTGGACGTCAGCTCGGGCAGGGCCACGATCATCGCCGCGGTGCAGATCACGGTCACCCCGGCGCATGGCTCCGCGGTCACCAAGCAGACCCGGCTGGCCGGCACGCTGGTCAGGACGTCGTCCGGCTGGAAGCTCAGCGCACTCAACCAGGTGCCCGTCAGCGCGGCTAGCCACGGAGCCACCCATGGCTAAGCGCGCGGCCGCGACCAGCGAAAAAGAGACCGGGCAAACGACTGACGTGACCACGCCCGACGAAGCGGCTGACGAGGATCTCGACGCCGGGGCAGTCATCGATGAGTCCTCTGAGCCTGAGCGGGCTCGCGACGACGGCGAGCACTCCGATACTGACGAGACTGCCGATGGCAGTGAGGCTTCAGACCCTGACGAGGCTTCAGGCGCTGATGCGACGTCAAATGCTGACGACGAATCCGATGCCGACGCTGACTCTGCCGCACGCGATGGCGGCGCGCCTGGCCGGCGCGGCAAGCGGCTGATAGCGGTGCTTGGCACGGCGACGGTCCTGATCGGCGCGTTCGGCGTCTGGGCCACCCTGGCCGCGCACCAGCTCCGCTCCAACGCGGCCAGCGCCAACACGGCGCTAGTGGACCGCCCGGCCACCACGGCCGTCACCCGCGACATCACCCGGACGGTGGACACGATCTTCTCCTACAGCTATGCCGACACCGCGCGCACCAGGTCCGCCGCACAGCGAGCGCTAACCGGCAAGGCCATCAAGCAGTACGACGTCCTGTTCGCCCTGGTCGAGAAGCAGGCGCCGAAAGAGAAGCTGATCCTGACGACACGGGTCACCGACATAGGGGTGGAACTGCTCACCGGCAACCGCGCCAGGCTGCTCGTCTTCGCCAACCAGCAGGACACCCGCGCGGGCACCAGCCAGACCAGCTACAGCGGCGCCATGTTCGCGGTCAATGCCGTCAGCCAGCACGGCACCTGGAAGATCGAGAGCATCGACACCTTCACCAGTCCGTGATCCGAACACGCGCCAGGCAGGGCGCCGGGCGAGCTCCAGGAGGGTAGCTCGCCCGCCGCCTGAACTTTCAACGGGCCGAAGGCAGAGCGAGTGCCAGCAGGTTGCAGAGATTGCTCAGGAAACATTCAGTTCTGGCCGGCGCTGACGGGCACCTGGCGATCGTTTAAGAAGTTCTACTCGTGCAAGCTAGCTTCGGCAGAAGTGCACCGGCTTAACCGGACTGGCCGCGGCGGCCGGGAAGCGAACGAGAAGATAGGGCAATGATCGGCATACTTCTGCGAATCTTCGGTCAGCCCCACCGCAAGCACATCGTGATCCTGCTCTGTTCGGCGGTGGGCTGCATGCTGATCGGCGCCACGCTGTTCTCAGCTACCCAGCACCTGCCGTTCGGCCGCAGCGTCTACTGGGCGATCACCACGGCGACCACCGTCGGCTACGGCGATGTGACGCCCCAGAACCCGGCCGGAGAAGTAATCGCGGTTGGCACCATGCTGACCACCATTCCGCTACTCGCTGGCGTGTTCGCGCTGCTCACCGGCGTGGCCGCGGCGAATGGGATTCGGAGGATCCTGGCGATGAGACACACCTTTCCCGAAGGCGCCTACCGGGTCGTCATCGGATCCGATCCGTCCGTGCCAGCCATACTCGACGAGCTGGTCCAGGTTGGCGAGGACGTCGTCCTGGTCGCCGACGTGGACCCCGACACCGTCCCCGCCCG